>JAHDHB010000167.1 GCA_020631545.1 Saprospiraceae bacterium
CCAACTGGTACAATGTCCTCCAAACCAGTTTCTACCTCAACATGCATGCAAGCAATTACCAAAAAGCTACTGAGATCTACGAAAAAGCGATTAATCACAAGCGTTTTAAACATCAAAATGAACCGAATCAAGAAATTTGGAAAATCCTATTTGCGTATTTGCAGTTCCTAGCTTCTTTAGGTAAAGGTACTGGAGAAATCTCTAAAGCTAAATTTCGACTTGCCCGCTTCCTTAATAACGTTCCCTTGTTTTCTAGAGATAAACGAGGTATGAATGTCCCTGTTCTTATTGTTCATACTGCTTTTTTAATACACATTGGCAAGCAGGAAGAAGCTATTGAACGCATTGACGCACTTGAAAAATATTGTTCTCGACATTTACGAAAAAAGAATGAGACCTTCCGTAGCGATTGTTTTATAAAAATGCTGCTCAAAATCCCTGAATTCGGTTTTGAAGCTAAACGGGTTGAGAAATCTGCTAAAAGTCTACTCGAAGAATTGAGTAGTGTCGATGTGGAATTTGCCAACCAAGCACACGAACTAGAGGTCATCCCTTACGAACGTATGTGGGATATCATGCTGGATGGGTTGCGCAAGAATTTCTAGAAAGCAGAACTGTTTTTCTAGTAGAGGGTAGTGGGTAGAGAGTAGAGTGATTGCCGTTAAAACGGCCTGATTTTCCTTTGGAAAATCGAAAAGGCTTTCTAATCCCTGTCTTCTACAAAATTTGACAAGAGTTCACTCGTTAGCAACGAACCATTGCATAATGTTTTCTTTTTCTGTATCTTTATGCAAAAGCCAAAGCTTATGATTATGCACCTTAATCAGTTGGATTTATCCCGTCAGTATACTTACCAAGATTACTTGGGGTGGAACTTTAAGGAACGCGTGGAGCTTATCAAAGGGAAGCTTTATAAAATGTCCCCCGCACCAAGTAGGATACATCAGAAAGTTTCAGGGAATTTAAACTATTCCATAAAACATTATTTTAAAAATAAAAGCTGTGAAGTCTATGCTGCCCCTTTCGATGTTCGTTTACCGCTCCCACTTGAATATCAACAAGAAAAGAAAATAACGACTGTTGTACAGCCAGACATATGTGTAATTTGCGATTTGTCAAAATTAGATCCTAGAGGTTGCGTAGGTGCCCCCGATTGGGTAATTGAAATTTTATCCCCGAAAACAGGTGCAAAGGACATTAATGAAAAATTTGATATCTATGAACATTCAGGTGTTCGCGAGTATTGGATTGTTCATCCTACGGATTGTACCGTATTGCCCTACCTCCTAGATAATAAGGGTAAATTTCGCTTAGTTCGACAACGACCTTACACCATAGGAGAACAAATCCCAGTAGGCATTTTTCCTGACTTTAAAATCGCTTTGGAAGAAATTTTCCCACCAGAACAACTGCATTAACTCCCCTAAGATTAATTTACGCCTCTAATACAACAATTAAAAAGTAGTTTGCTGGATAATTCCCAGCAAACATCACACATACCTATTCAACCAAGAAACCGTTTCCCAGTGCATGTGCTTCAAGGATTCTTCTGCTTGGTAGCTGTGGCTTTCGTGCGGAAACATCACCAAACGTACGGTAGCTCCTTGCCCCTTTAAAGCGCTGTAGAGCCGTTCACTTTGCATAGGATACGTTCCCGAATTATTATCGGCTTCACCGTGGATAAGGAGTAGTGGCGTTTTGATTTTATCCGCATGGGTAAATGGTGACATTTTGATATACGTCTCTGGCGCCTCCCAAAAAGTACGTTCTTCTGCTTGAAACCCAAAAGGCGTTAGCGTTCGATTGTATGCACCGCTTCGGGCTATTCCTGCTGCGAAAAAATTGGTATGCGCTAGTAGATTGGCGGTCATGAAAGCGCCATAAGAATGACCGCCAACGGCAATGCGCTTTCGGTCTGCAACCCCCATATCTACTAGGGTATCAATGGCCGCTTTTGCATTCATAATCAATTGCTCCGTGAAAGTTTCATTGGGTTCCTCATCCCCTTCGCCTATGATGGGCATACTAAAACCTTCAAGAACAGCGTAGCCCTGTGTGAGCAAGTGCAAGGGAGAATGGTAACTCAAATGTGGAAACTGATAGGGAGAATCCGTGATCTGACTAGCAACTTCAGCACTTTTAAATTCTCTAGGATAGGCCCAAAGTAGCACCGGCAAACGACCATCTTTGTCCTTATCATATCCGATAGGTAGGTACAATTTCCCATTTAACTCAATTCCGTCACGCCGTTTATAACGGATAATTTCTTTCTTTAAACCTTTTAGAGATTCGTAGGGATGCGGAAAGTGCGTCATGGAGGTAAGGCTCCCTGTAACTAAATCACGAATCACATAATTGGGTTGTTCTTTAGCCGATTCCCTTAGCGTTAAGACCCGTAATTTTTTTACATCTAAAATAGCCATTGGGGATTCAAAGTAAGGCGCTTCCGATTGCCAAAGACGTTGCTTTTCTAGAGAGTCCAAGTGAAGTTTATCAATAAAAGGGAATTTGCCATTTGGCGAAGCCCCATCTCCTAGTAAAAACATCGATTTCCCTTCATCTCCTAATAATAAAACACGCCGTCCATATTTATTTCGAATCGTCTCAAAATCTCCAGGGTCATTATACTGGTCCTCCCAAGATCGGTCAAACAAGAGTTTTTTTCCTTTTTCAGGTTGATTTGGAGAAAAGACACTGGTTCGCATCTGTCTATTTTTCCATTGCCATTCCACCGTTACGGCCAAATCATCACTTCCCCAACGTAAGGCACCAAGGCGAAGCTCCGTTTTTATACTCGGTTTTGGTGCAGCCCCGAAAGGCGCTTTCCAGGCAAATAGTTGGTCACGAAAGTCAGCCTCCTCCTTGGGATCTCCACCGTCCAAGGCTTCCACCCAATACAAGGTTGCCGGCACATCTGTACGCCAGGTAAAACTCCTTGCGCCTTTGCGTACTGCGCCAAAGCCCGTGGGAATATCATCGGCTACAGGCACTTTTGCTATCGTTTTTATCACCTCTCCTTCCCGATTCCATATTTCTACATGAAACGGAAAGCGATCATAAAGCACCACTTTAGAAAATGGTTTTTGAATCGTGTATACTAGAAGATACTTACCATCTGGAGAAGGCGAAAATGCCCGGATCATGTTGGCTTCGCCTAATTTTTTTTCTTCCCCATCTAGGGTAATGGATTTCAATTGAGCAGTCGTATAATGCTCAAAACGAGATTCATCCTCTACATTTCTCAGTAAGTCTTGATAAGTACGTACCGCAGAAGTTTTATCCTTATTTTCTTGAATAATTGGTCCCTTGGGTAAAACATCCAACTTAAGTTTTCGTCCTCTTCCTTTGGGAATGGCTTTAAAAACAATGGTTTTACTATCCGATAACCAACTATATGGCAATCCTGTTATCGCCGAATTAAGTATTGGCTTTGTTAATTTCTTGGCTTCTAAGGTTTCTAGATTAGCTACCCACAGTTCCAGGCCTTTTTCTTTCGTTTGTGTGAAGGCGATATGACTTCCGTCTGGCGACCAACTCAGGTGTTTAAGTTTTGCTTTTCGGGGTAGTTTTTTTATCGGAGAGATCGTTTTTCCATCCGTTAATTCCAGTTTGTTGTAATACTGTGAACGACTTGAACCATTTGTTTTAGGATTTATCCGAATTCCTGCTAAACGTAGCTCTTCCTGTGCTAGTTCCTCTATGGGAGGTAGGCTAGGCTGAGAAAGCAATAATAACTTATCCTGTGTAGGAGCTAGGCTCACTAGTGGAGTGGAAGGAGCATTTAGTAAACTATTTATCGGTTCTGGTGGTTGTTGGTAGCCCGTCGAATTCTGGTTCATTGATTATACTTGGATTGATTTTCACACAAGTGGAACAAAATATACAAGAAAAACTGTGTTTGATAAAAACGACGCTCAAGTTACGAAGCTACACTTGAATAGTGGCACAATAAACAAGGAATCTTTTCATTTTAAACCACTGATTGACCTCAATAATGGAAAATGTCGTATGAAGTATAGCTTTTAAAACTATTACAAGATGAGCAAAATAAAGCTTTAATCCTTAATTATCAAAATTTTAAACCTAAAATCTAACATTTTTTGAACAAACACTTTTTTTAAAGTAAAAAAGCCGTCATGCGATGAGCTTGACGGCTTGCTAAAATTGGAGGAGGTTAGATTATATTTTTAATCCAAATGAGATTTAGTGATATTATGACTTTTTAAGTCGTTTCTCATTTCCTTCGTTTTCTTAACCCAAGGGTATTCGTTTTCTACTAGAAAAGAAAACACAACAAATAACTTTTTGTGACTGAAAACATCATTCTATAACTAAGAATTTTGAGGTGTAAAAAGTATTATCTTCAAGAAAAAATCGTCCGACATAAAGCCCGGGTAGTAAGCTTTTTGTATTTATAATCAGCAAATTATTTGATATTGAAATGTCCTGTGCCCCTAGCAGGATACGACTACCTTTAGCATCTAAAACCTCATAACTCGCGGTGTAAAATGTGTCGTTTCTTAAGGATGATAACGACATTTGAAGATCCTCCCCTTGAAAAATGGGATTCGGAAATAAGTTGATGGCGATTTCTTCATCGAATCGTACGACTTGGGTTTCGCTATAGGCCGTTTCTCCTGACAAATCAATGATGGCGAGACGATAATAATTTACGCCTAGATTCGGTTGATTATCATAAAACACATAACTTGCAATTTCCTGTTCCCCGCCACCATCATCAATCGTGCCTAGCACTTCGAAGTCAATTCCATTAGGAGAATGCTCCACTGTGAAATAGGCATTATCCCCATCGTGAATCGCTGACCAAGTAATCGCTACAGCGCTTTTTCCTTCTTTCTTCGCTTCAAAAGACAACAAATCAAGTGGCAACATTTCATTTTCGACTATTTCTAGATAGGTATTGATTGCTAGGTTTGCCGTTATTGATTGGACAATCCCTGAAGGCCAAACGACCACCAAAGAATCAACGGAAGTCGCTGCTCCTAGGCCAAAATGTTGATTAAGCGAATTTTGTATCCCATAGCTAACACCAGAACGCACCTCTCGTACTTGAACGCCCCACGCTCCATAAAGCGCTAACTTTGCCCCTACCCCACTGCGGTTGCTCGACGTTCCTTCTAGGGTAAAACCAATAAAATTATTCCCATTCCCATTGTTGATTAATAATTTATCATTAAGAGTACTCGCCGCATTGAAGGAACTGTAACTTCCTAGGATATCAATAAATCCATCATGATTTAAATCACCTAAAGCGAAATTTTGAAAAGGGAAATTAGTCCCAAAATTGGGTACTTCTGTAAACGTTTTATCCCCATCATTCAAGTAAAGAGCTGTATGAACCCCTGTAACCAATAAATCTAAAAACCCATCGTTGTTAAAATCAGCAAAAATAGACTGCCAATCCCCTACACCACTCGCTTCCAAGCCACTGCCTTGTATCATATCGATAAAAACACCTGTACTAGCTCCTAGTCTTTTTTGCTTGAGTTTAGAACGAAGCGGCCTTTTTTCCTCATTCGAAGACTGAAACGCTGGACTTCCTGCTTGTTCATACAAACGATTGCTACCTGTATGATTAAGCACAAATAAATCCATATCGCCATCGTTATCAACATCTCCAAAGTCTGCTGACCAAGACTGTTCTCCATCCAATACCCCTGCCGCTAGACTTACATCTGTAGCACTCGCATTGTTATTTTGATACATTCGATTCAATCGCTCAGCAGAAGTCGGATCATTATTTCCTATTTTACACTTCGACAAATGCAAGTCAACATCCCCATCATTATCATAATCTGACCAAACACTTCCATAGTTTCCAGCCGAAGGATTGGTAAAAAACAACCCAAAATTTTGAACGAATGCACCATTTCCATCATTCTGAAACGTAGCATTAAACCCTTCATCATGACAAGCAAAAAGGTCTAGAAAACCATCATTATTTATATCCACAAAATTGACACCCTGCAAAAATACATTAGGAAAATAGGAAGATTGGGTAAAGGACGGTTCATCTAAATTCGCTTTCATCAAGCGTAAACCATAATAATATCCACCAAATAGTATATCATTTATCCCATTATTATCCACATCACCAACACATACGCCCCATACATCATCAAGTATAGGAATACAAGTAGAACAAGAATAGCTGCTAAAGCTTCCATTCATCTCTTGATATTCAATATACATAACCTTAGTACCTAAGCTATCCAATCCAAAACGTAAAATATCGTCAAGTCCATCTCCATTCAAATCCGCTACCCCAAGCGCTTGAAAAGTATTAAAATCATCATCAAGCAACCAAGAAGAAGCATCAGAAAAAGAGACTTGTGCATCTAATCCCCAAGAAAACGACAATAAATAGAATATAAATATAATTTTCTTCATAACTGAAATACAAGGTTTTATTTTACACCATAAATGTAGTAAGATTTAGACCTTTGGGCAAAGTTTTCTGCACATTTGGGCCAGAAAATTAAATCTGTAGCGTTTGTATCCAATGTCCTCAAAAATCTATGTGTCTTTGTGGCAATAATTTAGGTTGTTTACACAACTCCCTTTGTACACACAACGCCGAAAGTTTTTTTTTGTACAAAGTTTTTAATCAAGAACGAAGTTAATTGGTTTTAAAGCAAACAGTTAGGTCGGCATAGGCTTGTGCGATTTACGCTGTGAGAGCCTATGTGAAAAAGGTCGCAAGACCTTCTTATGTATCCTATGTGCCCTTTTACACCAATGTCGTCAAAAACTATGCGTCTATGCGGTTAAAAATCAACGCAATGAGGTGTCGCTACTAGGACTTCGCCGTCCTGTACTACATGCTTCCATTTTGTTGTTTTTTTAACACGAAACTACAAGTAGAAGTATTGAAATGCTGTTAGTTGCAAAGGTTTATTTGGTCGTTTTTTCGTTCTTATATGTTCTTAAGAAGGTCTACGACCTCCTTACATGTCTTTCTTCGGCCAAACCATCACGTCAAAACTTATAAGTCTTACATGTCTTATATATCTTATATGGTTCAAAAATCGCTAAAACGATAATGCCACAGTTCATGTTCTGTACAAAAAACGTAGAAATAGACGTCCAAGAGCCTACTTTTTGGAGCCAACTCAGCGTCTTGTATTTCAAATAACAAGCTAAAAAACAGTATAACTTCAGCAATATTTCCATTGACAGAAAGCCTCCTTAACCCCTTTTAATTAAAATCTTATAAGCAACTAAAAAACAACATACATTATCGTTCCTTCCTAAACGATAGCACACCAAAATTACTCATAAAGATTCAAGCAATATCTATCCTTAAAATTCTATTGCCTAAGATATTTGGATAAGAACGTAATTAATCCTAATTTTATATCCTGCTCATAGTACAATCAATAGAATAGTGTTTCGTTTTTCTATTTATTGACTTCGGCAAAATGCATAAAACAACTACTTTTACCAAGTATTGTTTACCACAGGAAGCTTTCATTTTTTCGACTAAAAATGACAACTACAAAGTTTCCGAAACGAACAAATGCATCGAACTGAATTATATATTTTAGTTAAAGGGGTAGCCCTCCCTCAACGCTAAAAACCACTTTAAAAATCCACGAATGAAACATTTTTACCCTTTTATTATCTTCTTAAGTTTCTCCATTCTACCTCAAGGAGTTACAGCCCAAACAAACGACGAAATAAATAATAAGAACCAACAAGTTCTTACGCCACAAAGGACTCAAAATAGGGGACTTACTCCAAGGAAAAGTCTTTCTAAAGAAGCTGCAACACCTACAAAATCATCTCAAGTTGGTCTTCAGGTCAACAAAACAGCTAGAAAAAGCAGTTCAAAATTGGTGGCTCCTTCGACAACGACTTCTCCAGATAGAACATTTGCAAGAAGTAAAGTTGTACCTCCTCCCTCTATCATTACCCTCAATAAAAAATCTATTGAGGAACAAATTGTTGATGTCGAACAAGAAATTGACTTCCTCTACAGCTCCAATGATCCTCAAAAGGCATTGAAGCTCGAAAAACTTGAAAAATTGTTGGAAAAAAAGAAGCTAGAGAAATTTAGCCTCGACAAGTAATCTTGTCTCTATCCCACATGCTGCCCTTTACATTCGCCCAATGTAAACGCTATCCTCGCCCAGACAAACTTTTCTAGGAATCTGATACTAAACCCATCTAGAACCCACCACTTATGAAAGTTTTTACAAAGCCCGTAATTCAAACCTATACTATGCCATGGCTTACCTTTCAGCGAATGGCACTTCAACGAACGATGATAGCCCTCAGCTTCATGGTTCTTCCATTGCTAGCCTATAGCCAAAATAATTCTTGCTCTGGTGCCGATCCCTTCTGTACGGATTCAGGTGCTGCTTTCCCTGCCAACTCCGACGGTACGGGAAGTGGAAACGGCCCTCAAGCCTCCACCGTTGACCCAGGCAACAACTATGGCTGCTTGGGTACTACAGGTAATCCCGCTTGGTTTTACTTGGAAATAGACAACCCTGGTGCCATCGATCTTACCTTATCGAACTCCAATAACATAGACATTGACTTTGCCCTTTGGGGGCCATTTGCAAATCTTAGTACTGCTCTAGCAAATTGTAATTCACTTCCAGCTCCTGCTGATTGTAGTTACTTAACCGACGCTACGGAGTTCGCCAACGTACCCGTTTCCAATACAGGCGATGTTTACCTATTACTTATCACTAACTACACCAATACACCAACAGATATCGTTGGTAATCAAACAGGTGGCACGGGTTCTACCAACTGTGGAATTATACCCCCTTGTGCTACGGATGTAGGTACAATTGATATTACAACCACAGGAACAGGTACAGGAACCAACAACCTTACCCTTTGTGTCGGTGATAATTTTAGTTTAGATTCACAAGGAGATTATTCACTCCCTCCAAATCAACCTGGTGAAGAATCCGAACTCATGTATGCTGTTTTCGACTGCCCTCCTACGACGCCCATCAACACAGATACCGATCCTTGTTTCTCTGGTTTATACTGGACTGGAGAAGATTTGCTCGCAGGTGACCCTGGTACAGAAAATACTGATGGTGGCGTTCCAGCAGTTTTAAATAATGCAGGTATTACAGGCACTAACAATACCGTATGGTATATCCCTGTTACCGTTGATGACGGAGACAACAATAACAATCCCAATGGAGCTATTAACGTGGATCAAAACAACGATAATTGCTATGACTTTGGCACACCTATTGAGGTCATTTATCTTGAAGATGTTACAGTTACAGCAAGTTCAGATTGTGTTCCCACAAGTAGTTCAGGAAGTGTTACCTTCACCGTTTCAGGAGGTGCTCCCGCTAATGGACAAGGAAATTTCACCGTTATAAATAATGGTCCGGGGACAGCAACACCTACCACCGTCGCTAATGGCGGTACGACCACTGTAGCGACACTCCTTGACGGGCAAACAGCCTCCGTTTCCTTTTCAGATGACAACGGTTGTATCTATGGCCCATACACGTTTGATTTTGCTTGTGGAGATGATGCATGCTTGATCAATAGCGACCTTACCGCCAATCCTCCTCCTTCTGCATTTCCGAACAATCAATATCCTCCAGGTACCGTCGTGGAGTTTTGTTTTGATATTAATCAATACAATCACACGGCTGAAAACTTCTTACACGGTATCGTTCCTTCTTACACTGGAGCTTGGGATGGGCCTGCTGTCCCTACTGTAAATCCCACCGTCGAAGGAAACAACGAACAAGGTTCCTATTGGGATTGGGTTAACGGAAATACCGTTGTTTATAATTCTACCAATACGCCTATTGCTGATGATGGTTGGTGGTTTTTTAGTGTCAATTCTCCTGGAGGATTGCCTACCAACCCTAATGATAGCTGGGGTGATGGATGTACAGCTATTTGCTACCCCAATACGACCGAATTGACTTGTCTTTTGGCTGGAGGGGTTTGGGTTCCCAACTGTGGTTGTACTGGGACAATTGATGCTTTTGGTAATGCCAATTACATTTGGGTAGGGCCAGATATCTTTTTCGATGACATTATCGACAACTCTATGACACAAGCCTATTGCAACTCTACAGGAGGCGTTTGGGATGCGGCTTTTGGAGACTGTGGTTATGCAGGAACTTGCCAGACCAACCCTGTTGATGGTTATAACTTTACTTGGCAAGCATGTTTTACCTTGACAGCTTCCGTTGCTTGTTCTCCTGAAGAAACTATGGGCGTTACCATCAAAACTTATGCAGATGGGGAAACAGGTGGTTGGACTAGCGTGGGCTGTACGGTGGATCAAGCGGTAGAGTACTCGCCACCATTGAGTATCTGTTGTCTTGATGCTCCTTTCGTTACTACACCAGTAGCTTTTTGCGAAGGAGAAACCATCACCTTAATGGCTACCACAAACCCTAACAATGATCCGGGGGGTGGGGCTACGCCTGGTCCCAATACCATAAACTGGTATGATGTTCCTACAGGAGGAATCCCTTTAGCTTCAAGTACTTCAACCTTCAATCCTGGCGTTTTAACTGCTGGTACACACACCTTTTATGCTGAAGAATCCGACAATGGTTGTTTAAGTAATCGAAGTCCTGTTATCGTAAATGTCAATCCTTTACCTACTATAACTTTTGACCCCGTGGATCAAAACATCTGCCCCGGTCAAACCATTACGATCACAGCAAATCCAGCCAATGGTGTTATCACGGGATGGACAGGCGAAGGAACTGCGGGTACAGGAAATACACAAGTCGTCACACCTACTTTTAGTCAAACCTACACCGTTACCATAAGTAGTAGCTTTGGTTGTGATCCTGAAACTATTCTTTTGCCCATAACCGTTACACCGATTTCCGCATCTGCCGTAGGCGTTGACGCTTCTTGTAGTCCTGACGGAAGCATTACCCTAACGGTAACAGGCGGTATAGCCCCTTTCACTTATGACTGGGATAATGCGCCAGACGTACAAAATCCTACGGGATTAGGCCCTGGCACCTATACCGTTACCGTAACTGACGATAATGTATGTACTGCAACCGCTTCCGTCACGATCAACTCTGCAAGCGGCATTACACTTACAGCTACTGGAGAAAACCTTGCTTGCAATGGCGATACGGATGGAAATATTACCCTTACCGTCAATGGCGCAACGTCCCCTATTTCCTATGACTGGGACACTGCTCCGGATGTACAAAACCCGTCTGGACTTGGCGCAGGTACTTACACCGTTACCGTTACAGACGCTTTAGCGTGTACAGCTACCGCAAGCGCCACCATCACCGAACCAACACTATTAACAGCTTCCGCTACGGGAGAAGCTTTACTATGTAATGGCGATTCCGATGGTA
>JAHDHB010000168.1:0-904 GCA_020631545.1 Saprospiraceae bacterium
GATCTCATCGATTAATAATCCCCAGCTCGATTCTGTATTTTGTGCAAGCCAAAAAAAGACATAAGCTCCTTCTTTTTCATTTTCGAAGATAAATGGTCGTTTATTATTTTCTAAATCAGGATCATCTCCCATTAGTTTTTTTATTATCAAATTAAAGTCTACTTTAGAACCAACTTTAATGATGGACTTGTTCTTTATATCATTCTCTTTATTGGATAATTCATCACCTATTTTATTGTCATCATTTGTATCCATTTCGGGTTCTCCTTCTACACACATAATATATTTCTTGTACTTAAGGGAGTAATCCCACAAAGAACGCATAAAAGACGAACGATAGCGGTAGTATCTTCTTCGAGTAGCCAAATCCATTGCTAAAATTCCACCAAGCGGATCAATAAAAATGTTTCCTTGAAATTTTTTCTTTTCCTTAATACCATCCAAGGAATCTATACCACCAATAAGTTTTTCTTTAGAGTCTTTTTGTTGACTTAGTCGTTCATCATTATGCAGTCGTTGCAAAATAATATTCATTCTTTTTCCACCATCATTGGCTTCAAACTCTTTTTTCAACAACTTCAAATATCCATAAATAAGTGTTTGAACATACAAGGAATGGTTAGGCTTAAATACATCGTTATTGCTTCTTTTGAATTCATACATTTCTCCTTCCACAAAAGACTTTTCAACAACATCATATTGGCTATCAATATATGACAATCTCGATTCTCCCATATAAAGATCATTATCATTATCCAAGAACGAAAAAGCTTTTTCATACCTATTATATGTCCTTTCATCAAGTTCTCTATATCCTCCAAATTTAGCATTACAAAATTTTTCAAAACTAGCAACATTCGCAGAAACTCTTCTAACTCGTTCTCTCTTTTTTAGCACTTTACCT
>JAHDHB010000168.1:914-3492 GCA_020631545.1 Saprospiraceae bacterium
ATTAATCCAATTATGAAATTCATCTATTGAGAGCACTTCTACAATAAAATCTCTACACGGTATAAAATGAGTAGTCCATAAACCAACTAATTGAGCATTTGGAGGAGCAAAATAGTTTAGTACACGACTATCCTCTTTTAAACGCTCTTCGTCAAAACAAGAAAGGATAAAAATATATCGTAGTAGGAATTTAAGAAATGGTTCCTCAGCAATTTCACCATCCGAAGTGTACATAGAACTCATTTGCATAAAATGAGCCCAATACCAAAAAGCATAGAGATCTGTATCTAAATTATACCCATAGATATAGCTAAAAATATCCGACCGTACATTTTTAAGTTTTAAATACAATAAAAATTTCGACTTATTTAACTTGTCCTTATACTCTTTGGTTTTTAAATTCTCACATAGCTCTTTCAAGGCTTCATCCACCCCTTCTTCAAAAGTAGCCTTTTCAAAAACTTGATTAGCGGCTTCTTTTACTAATGGAACAGAAAAAATACCTGGTTGATAAAGATGAAAATGATTCAGATGTAAAGTGTATAATGAAGATTCCACATCAATTCCTTTTACTTTTGCAAAAGAAGCTGGTCTATGTCCTCCTAATGCTTCTTCTACCGTTTTATAAGCCGAATCTAATGAACTTAAAATCTGATGACATCCACCATTAAATCCTATATTAAAATCAGTTATGCCATCCATTCGATAGCTCTGTTGGAAGCGATTTTTAAAACCATCCTCAAATTCAGTAGCTAAAATTTCTAAGGTTCGATGAACATCAGCTACACTATATCCTTTCTTTTTCGAAAATCGTTTGATTTGCTCTTTCACTTTAAGAAGGAAAGGCTGTAATTCAATAAAATAAATAAAAAGAATAGGATCACGTATGCCATCATTAAAGGTCACAAACATATTAATCACCTTCTCTCTCAAAATTTTAGACACATTACACTGGTATAACTGCGTCCTAATTCTACCTATATCTTGAAGTGTAAAAGCATGTTTTTTAAGCACTTCACTAAAATAGAAGTGCTCCTTATCAACGTCTAATTCCCTCTCATTATTCAATATTTCTTCAAAATTATAGCCACGATATGGAATGGTAGTTACTTTACGTAAGTGGTTTTGAATAGGATCTTTATCGCTGCTGTCATTCACAAGAAATTCTAGTTCTTTCATTAATTGAAGTACTTGGAAGAAATCATTTGCATCTTTTCCATGAGGGAACACATAATCTTCAACCCCCGAAATAAACCCAGTCCGTTTCTCAAACTTACTATTAATAATAATTTTCTGAAATTTCTTAACAAGATGCTTGCGATGACCTGGTTTTATACTCCATTTTACGTAAAGATTAATAACTCCTTCATCATTTTTAGGCATATAAAAATCCTTCAAAGGCTTAATATTTCCCTTTTCATCAAAACTCAATTGCTCCCATAGCTGAAAGTCAAATCCTAGTGTTGTAATGGTTTTAGTAAAAACATGAGAAGAATCAGGACTATAGTTTACACCTTCTTTATTAGAGTCTTCTTTCTTTTTCTCATCAATATAATACTTTAAGAGACAAGTTTCTCTAACCTCTTTATATAAAACAGAATTTCCTTCACTATCATAGAAATCATACTCTTTCAAATCGCATAACCTAAGGCTTCTCAATTCAACTACAACATCACTTATTTCTTTAAAACTATTGCTAAAGAATAAAATAGTCAACTCATGCCAGCCATTTGATTCTAGAATAATAAAATCCAAGTGAGTTTTATCCCCACTCTTAGTTTCTTCCTTAAATTCTTTCTTTTTATTATTTAGCCTTGCTAAGATTGTTCGCTCTATTAAGGCGATAAACTTAGCTCCAGCGCCTATCAGTAAGGCGTTATTAACTTTAATTCTGGTAATGCCGATATAAGGATAACGTTTTGTACTACGTAGAAAAGTTCCCTGAGCTTTATCTACTACTAACCCCTTTTTATATTTCCTATCTTTTTTATAATCTCCTACCGTTTTTAATTTATGTGGAGCAGTGATAATTGGTGCAGTACCAGTAATAAGCTGATATTTAAAATTGCTAGTATGCTCCTTACCTTCTTTTGAGGTAAAATGACTATAAGGATGAAAATTTCGATTCGTCAATATATAGTCATCTAGTATAGATATAAGTGCTAAATCGTAGTTCCCAAACAATAAGTAAGGAGTGACCCGATAGAAATTAGCATTAAATTCGTCTTTCCCCCCTGAATTTCCCGACACAGACTCAGAAACATGGTGAATATTCTTGCGATATTCATCAACTAGTTTCTTAATATCCTCCCCATAAGAAGAGTTATCTCCAAAAGGTAAAGTAGTAAAGCAAATAAATGGGCTACAATCATCAGCACGAGTCATCGGGTAGTTTTTTGGTACTGTATATTATTAGGTTAGACAGTTGGGCTAAATAAATACAATAAACGAGCAACTTGAATTTCACATAACCCATTTCTAAGTGTGCAAAACTAATACATTTTCTATAAAATGCAGTTCATTGTACAAACAATTCACTCAGTTTATATTCATAGAATAAAAATAGCCTATTTTTCCT
>JAHDHB010000168.1:3502-8182 GCA_020631545.1 Saprospiraceae bacterium
AAACATTCTAGAACTTTGGCTTTAGCTGACAAATTTAATAACTCATCGGCTAAAGTCCACATTCCGCAATGTTCCACAAATGTTGTAGTGTTATCACCATATATAGGTTAATAGTGAAGAACTAAATTTTTCTATGCCCCCAATTCCACCACCAAATCATCCTGCTCTACCAGAATTCCCTCCTGCAAGTGAATCGCCTTCACGACACCAGCTTTTGCCGCTGTGATGGTACTTTCCATTTTCATAGCCTCTATAATAAAAAGAGGATCGTTTTGTTTTACTTTATCTCCTTCTTTTACTAGAATTTTGGAGAGACTTCCTTGTAAAGGAGAGCCAACTTCGTGAGCTTCTTTCGCTTTACGGTGTGCAACTTTCTCTGATTTTATGGATAAGTCGCGGGATTGAATGGCCCTTGCTTGGCCATTTAATTCGAAGAAGACCGTACGGAAACCTTCTTCATTCGGTTCGGTATAATTAAGGAATTTGACTAGGATGCGTTTGCCTTTGGCGATTTCTACGATGATTTCTTCATTCGGCTCTAGGCCGTAGAAAAAGGCTTTCGTTGGAAGATGTCTTACCGTGCCGTATTCACGTTGGTGCTCGTAGTAATCTGTGTAAACTTTAGGATACAATTTATAAGAAAGAAAATCTCTAAAGTGGGTATATTTATCAAATTGTTCTTGGAATGCTTTGAATTCTTCTTCAAAATCAATGGGCTTCAAATGTGCATTGGGGCGCTCGGTGTAGGGTGCTTCTCCTTTCAAAACCATGCCTTGTAAGGCTGCGGGGAAACCACCGTGCGGCTGGCCTAAATCGCCACGGAAAAAAGCTTTTACACTATCGGGAAATGCTAGGGAATCCCCTTTGACTAGAACTTCCTCGGCAGTCAATCCATTTGCCGTCATAAACATCGCCATATCACCAACAACTTTAGAAGAAGGTGTTACTTTTACTAAATCTCCAAACAGTTTGTTTACTTCTGTATAATTCGCTTTAATCGTTTCGAATTTATCTTCCAAACCTAAGCCTCTTGCTTGGGGGCGTAGATTTGAATATTGGCCTCCGGGTATCTCGTGGGTATACACTTCCGCTGTCCCTGCTTTGAGCTCTGTTTCGAAGGGGTAGTAATAACCGCGAACAGCTTCCCAATAATTAGAAAACTCATTCAACGCTTTGATGTTCAAGTTATTTTCTCGTTCATGACCGCGCATCATTTCTGCAATAGAATTGAAATTGGGTTGCGAAGTCAAGCCTGACATGGAACTCAAGGCCACATCAATAACATCCACACCAGCTTCTATAGCTTTCAGGTAAGTCGCGGACTGAATAGAGGAGGTATCATGAGTGTGCAAATGGATAGGAATATCCACAGCATTTTTCAATTCTGTTATCAATTTTTCAGCGGAATAAGGTTTTAATAAACCTGCCATATCTTTCAACCCTAGAATGTGTGCTCCTGCATCTTCCAACCGCCGTGCTAGATCTAAATAATACTGTAAGGTATACTTGGTACGCGTTGGATCCATAATATCTCCAGTGTAAGAGATACAGGCTTCCGCCAAACCGCCCGTTCGTTCACGTACGGTATTGATGCTTACGCGCATGGCTTCCACCCAATTCAAGGAGTCGAAAATACGGAAGACATCAACCCCCGTTTCCCATGCTTTTTCGATGAATTGCTCTACTAGATTGTCTGGATACGCTTTGTACCCTACGGCATTGGAACCACGCAACAACATCTGTAACAAGGTATTGGGCATAGCTTCGCGTAAAAGTTCCAAGCGTTTCCAAGGACATTCCTTCAAGAAACGCAAAGCCACATCAAAGGTCGCTCCTCCCCAAACTTCCATGGAAAACACATCGGGCACAAGTCGAGCATATTGCTCTGCGACGGCCATCATATCCTGTGTTCTCACCCTAGTGGCAAGCAGGGATTGATGCGCATCACGGAAGGTCGTATCGGTATAATGGATAGGAGTCTGCTGCTTGAGCCACCGGCAAAAACGTTCTCGCCCTAAGTCATTTAACAAGGTTTTGCTACCCCGTGGATAGTCTTTATTGGTATCACATTCAGGGATAATCGGGGTACGAAACACTTTCTCTTCATCCACCTTTTTCACATCCGAATTTCCATTTAAGGTAACATGTGCAAGGAATTTCAACATCTTGGTGCCTCGATCCAGCCGCCTAGGAGGAATAAGCAATTCTTGATGTTCTTTGATGAAATTGACGGTCGTCTCACCGCTCTTGAAGGTATCGTTTTTTAGTAAATTTTCTAGGAAACCGATGTTTGTTTTTACCCCACGAATTCTAAACTCCGTCAAGGCACGGTGAAGACGATCAGCAGTACCTACAAGCGTTCGTCCTGAGGCTGTTACCTTCACTAACATCGAATCGAAAAAGGGTGAAATTTTCATCCCTGGATAAGCCGACCCCGCATCCAAGCGAATTCCAAAACCCGCAGCGCTACGATAGGCAATTAAAGTACCATAATCGGGCTTGAAATCATTCGATGGATCTTCTGTTGTAATGCGGCATTGGATAGCGACTCCATTGCATTTTATATCGTCTTGCCCTTTTATATAAATCGTTGGATGATTCAATTCGTAGCCCATGGCTATCAAAATCTGCGTACGTACGATGTCGATTCCAGTGATTTCTTCCGTAATCGTGTGCTCTACTTGTATTCTTGTATTGACTTCGATAAAATAGATATTCTCCTCTTTATCAACATGGAATTCCGCCGTTCCAGCACTACTGTAACCGACATAATTTGCTATTTTCAAGGCATAAGCATACAATTTCTCCTTCGTACTTTGGTTCAACGTTGTAGCTGGAGCGACTTCGACTACTTTCTGAAAACGACGTTGCACGGAGCAATCTCGCTCGTATAGATGAATGATATTCCCATAGTTATCACCAAGCAATTGCACTTCGATGTGCTTGGGATTATCAATGTATTTTTCTATAAAAACGGTATCATTTCCAAAAGCTGTTCTCGCTTCTCCCCTAGCCGAATTGTAGGCATTTTTTAAGTCTTTTTCATCTCGACAAACGCGCATTCCTCGACCCCCACCACCAGCTACAGCCTTGACCATCACAGGGAAGCCTATCCTCTTCGATTCCGACATCGCCACGTCAAAAGAGGTGATTTCCTCCTTGCTATCTTCAATCAAGGGTACACCTACTTTTCGTGCTATTTTCTTAGCATCTACCTTGTCTCCCAACTGATCCATGACCTCTGGCGTAGGCCCTACGAACACAATGCCTTCTTCACGGCATCGTCGAGCAAAATCAGCATTTTCAGATAGAAAACCATAGCCCGGATGAATAGCCTCTACCCCATTTTTTTTCGCTACCCGCAAGATTTCTTCAATATTCAAATAAGGCTTCAAGCGTTCCTCATCTTTCCCTATCTGATACGCCTCATCCGCCTTATAACGATGCAAAGAATAACGATCTTCAAAAGTATACATGGCCACCGTACGCAAGCCTAATTCGGAAGCAGCACGCAGTACACGAATGGCAATTTCACCACGATTGGCGACTAGGAGTTTGTTGAAACGCTTATGTTGTATGGTCGTCATTGAAAAATCTTTAGTCTAGAATGGTTTATGAAGGTTGTTATTTTGAAACGTTAAGCGCAAGCAAGTATAGTGATTTTTAGGGATTTAATCAAGGTTTCGCATAATTTATTTCATCTATACAAGCTTACTAAAGCTTAAGTTTTTTCTTACGTGGTTTTACTCGAAATGTTTTAGTATTTTTTTGATTTTAATAGAATCAGACAAACTGAATCATGATAAGCCTTCCTCTACATTTATTACCTTAAAATTAAATACCCTATACACAAAACTCAAGGAGCGAGCACATATATTCATGTTCACTGCCAAAACGCGAAGAAAAATTATAAAATCATTAATGGAAAAATCTTCGTAAATTTGGGTTGTAGTTCAAATCAAAATGCAGAAAGATGAAATTTGTAGATGTCAAAAATGATATAGCCTTTCGAAAAATATTCGGTAATGAGAAAAAGACGCAAATCCTTATCTCATTTCTGAATGCCATATTAGGGTTGGAAGGAGAAGAAAAAATAGTGCAGGTCGTCATAATAAATCCTTATCTTTTACCAAGAGTAGCAGGAGAAAAAGCTTCTATTATCGATCTCAGAGCAAAAGATGAAAAAGGAAGACAATTTGTGATTGAAATGCAGGTAGCAGATGTGGACGGTTTTGGCAAACGAGTACAATATTATACTTGTAGAGATTATTCGATGCAAATTGAACGAGGCGAACAATACCCGCTTTTAAAACCGACTTTTTTTATCGGAATATTGGACTTTAATTTTTTTGAAAGTGCAGATTATATATCCAAGCATATTATCTTAAACGAGAAAACCTATGAACATGCGCTAAAAGACATTCAGTTTACCTTTATTGAATTGAAAAAATTCAACAAAGAAGCAAGTGAGCTGGAAACCATGACTGAAAAATGGGTGTTTTTTATTAAGAATGCTGAAAATTTAGATGTTATTCCTAAAAACATCAATGATAAAGGATTAATTGAGGCCTACAAAGATGCTGATAAGCACCATTGGAGAAAGGAGGAACTAATCGCCTATGACAATGCCTCCATTGCAGAACAAGACGCTAGAGGAAAATTGATCGCTGCTGAGAAAAA
>JAHDHB010000168.1:8282-11281 GCA_020631545.1 Saprospiraceae bacterium
AAGAAAAAGAAGGCGTAGTAGAACGATGTTGGCGAAAAAAGATGGATGTAGAGGATATTGCCGAAATCTCAGAACTTACTATTGATGAAGTCATTTTAATCATCAATAAATTAGAAAGGAAAGAAGAACTGAAGTAAACATCGGGTATAACATTAGAGTACCTCGATTTGATGAACATCGAGATTGAGCAACCATGAAGCTTGCCTTGGTAAAATCCCTCATTTTAAAATACGACCAATTGAAAAAAGCAATTTTTTGGGTAGCTCTAATGCTTGGCAGCCTGATTATCTTATCTTCTTGCAATGGACAAAAGAATTCCCAAAGTTTGTCCAAAAACACGGAAAAGGCTAGCATGCTAGGCAAAGTCGTATCCGAATTAGACTCAGTAATTTGGTCTATTTTTCAAGATAAAAACGATAATTTTTGGTTCGGGAGCAAGGAAAATGGTTTGTTTTACTACAATGGCCAACAACTAAGACATTTTTCTAAAAAAGATGGCTTAATAAGCAATGAGATACGGGGAATTCAGGAAGATTCCTCGGGTAATATTTATATTGAAACAATGAATGGCATCAATCAATTTGATGGAAAGTCATTTAAAACGTTGGAGATAAAAGAAGCAGCATCTTCTACAAGTGAATGGATGCTCAATTCAGAAGATCTATGGTTTAAAATAGGATATACGAACAAAGGGCCTTATAGATATGATGGAAAATATTTGCATTACCTAGAATTTCCAAAATCCCCTCAAGAAGACGAATTCTTTAGACAAAACCCAAAAGCTAGCTTTTCCCCTTATGGCTTATATTTGATTTACAAAGATCCCAACGGATTTATTTGGTTTGGCACATCCTCTGTTGGACTTTGTCGCTATAATGGGAAATCTATACAATGGCATTATGAAGAACAATTACAAAAAACGTTAAGTGGAGGTGATTTTGGAATTCGAAGTATTTTCCAAGACAAAGAGGAGAACTTTTGGTTTAATAACTCACGCCATCGCTATGAAATATTAACGACAAAGAGCAAGCATTCGGATACCTTGAACTATAAAAAGAAAAACGGAATTGGCTTTATTAATAATGATAAACAAACCGAATTTCCTTATTTTTTGTCTATCACCCAAGATAACGATGGGGACTTATGGATGGTAACTTACCAAAATGGCGTATGGCGAAATACCGGCAAAAAACTGGTTCATTACCCTGTAAAAGATGGAAAAACAGACGTTCTACTTTTTTCGATTTTTAAAGACAACCAAGGAGGACTTTGGCTAGGAACTCAAAATGCTGGCGTATTTAAGTATAACGGAAAATCTTTTGAAAAATTCAACTTCAAATAAAACAATTATTACTCAAATCCTTAGATTTTAGGGAATTTCCAGCAAAAGAATGTGCTTTCATCATCTTTAATACTACGCTTTTAAAAGAAGCAAGCATATTTTTTTAGCAATTAAGAAAGAATCAATTAAAATAGTTAGCTTGGAACTTAAATCTACAAGCAAACGTTACATTATGGTCGTATTGACGTATATTTTTGATTGGATGAGAAGGTTGTCCATTGCATTTCGAAATCAGGTGCCTCATGTCGTGACGTATACCCGAGAATTACCCATCAGTTTGGAACGGATGTATGAGAATGCCTTGGATTGGGAGCATTTGCCTTGGTTACACAGGTCAACTTTTTCTCATTTGGAAGTTCTTGATTCGGGAGATTGGGGCTGGCGGGCAAAGGCTTATATGCATCCTAAATCCTTCTTGACTTATATGATTATCGAATTGCGTTTGGACAGGGATAAGAATCGATGGATCACAAAGACGCACAGGGGATTGGGCAAGGGAACGGAGATTTGGACACATGCCATTCCGCTAGGGGAAAATAAAATTAAAGTTATCGTTGACTTTTATGTTCCCAAATTACCTTTCTGGCTAAAAAAGAGTTATGCGGATCAATATACTGACCTCTACGCTAGGCTTTACGACGAAGATTTATGGATGATGGCTAGTCGCCAAAAGGAATTGGATCGCGTATCAAAAGCGAAGCACAGCGAGAAAGTCGAGTCCTTGAGTTTGGGAAAATTGACGGAGGTGGAAACTCAATTGCCTTTGGCTTTTGAATTTAATCATCACCCTTTTCGTTTGGTCAAACTAAATGGCGAATTTCGAGCGCATTCCTTGTCTTGCCCCCATATGCTTGGGCCTTTGGACGATGCTGCTATTCATGATGGTGTATTGGAATGTCCTTGGCATGGATATCAATTTGATATTCAAACGGGTAAATGCGTTAGTGGGCAGAAATGTAGGTTGGCGCGCCCGCCTAGAATAGTGGTAGATAGGGAAAGTAGGGAAGTTTTTGCCAATGCGGTGTGAGTCGTTTTTTTACCATATAAGTGATGTAAGGGCATATAAGTTTAGGTCTTCGACTTTTTTTAGTGCGCAATAAGCAACACATTTTTACTTCATTAGAACAACTTGTCGGCTAAAGCCAACGTTACTATGAGCAAAATATTTTTTACTTCCGACCACCACTTTGGTCATGCCAATATTATCAAATTTTGCAATCGTCCATTTGCTAGTGTAGAAGAAATGGACGAAGTACTTATTCAACGATGGAATGAGAAAATCTCTCCTGAAGATGAGGTTTACCACCTAGGAGATGTCGGCTTGAATGACCGTGATAAAATGGCGGCTATTCTGGATCGCTTGAACGGTAAAAAGTACTTAATCATTGGAAATCATGAAGGTGCAGCTTTGACGAATCGAAAGAAATTCAAATGGGCAAAGGAATATCACGAGCTAAAGGTCAAGGATCCTGACTGTAAAAATGGCGTACAGCGAATTATTCTTTTTCATTATGCTATGCGCGTTTGGCGAGGAAGTTTTAGAGGGAATTGGCATTTGTACGGCCATTCTCACGGCAATTTACCTGACTTAGAAGACCAACTCTGCTTCGATGTGGGTGTCGATTGTCATGATTTTTATCCACTTTCTTATGAGGAA
>JAHDHB010000169.1:0-5810 GCA_020631545.1 Saprospiraceae bacterium
CTCAGCCACTCCTTATTCAGGCAAAGCTTCCCGTTCAAATACGATGGAAAAGCCTGCCCAATAGCTAAAGAAACCAAGGGATAGAAAGGTCGCAATTAGTATCAAAATCCATCTAAAAATGGACAATTTGGAGGTATTCCATTCAAATTGAACAACTTTGTAGCCCTTGTCATTGTAGCGGTCTAAGGCATGCTGAACTTCTTCTCGCTGTTTAAGGAAAATGCCCCAAAACATTGACCATTTGTGATACTCGTAGTAGTAATTTTCTGTCATTATTGAACTTGTTTTGATTATAAATACAACTATAACTCCCTGTAAATTTAACCATTAATCATTACACCCTCAAATAAAAAAAATACTTTTTCTAAAACAGCAGCCTTCTAAGAATCCTATTTCTCCCTCGCCAAGTGACAAATTCTCCAATTCATCTGTCTCCTAAAAGACTTACATCTGTAAAAATCCTCAAAACAAGCAAAAAAATCCCTTCCCTACCCTATCGTTCCCCATTTTTTCCTTAGCTTTGGTACTCAGAAAAACAAAGGAGTTTTCGAGTTATCTTCTGCTGGATAAATTACGAATTTGGAATGACGAGTGAGGAGTAAACCGCCATGGCGTGAGCTTCTAGTCGTCATCTGATAAAAACAAGTAGATAGAGCTCTAAGTCCTTCTTTTCTAGTATTCAAGTCCACTGTAAAAATATAAAAGATATTATTTGGTGGTCTTCTAATTAAAAACCATTTATCAACATGAGTAGAAAAATCAGCAAAGTTGCTGTACTCGGGTCAGGAGTGATGGGGTCAGGTATCGCCTGCCATTTCGCCAATATCGGCCTTGAAGTATTGTTGTTGGACATTGTGCCTTTTGACATTACGGATGAAGAACGGAAAAGCAGAAGCCAACGCAACAGGATAGTAGACGGCGCGCTAAAAGCTGCCTTAAAGTCCAAACTCAACCCGATTTATGATAAGAAATTTGCTTCTAGGATCACCACCGGTAATTTCGATGATGATTTTGAGAAAATCGCTGATTGTGATTGGGTTATCGAAGTTGTTATCGAACGCTTGGATATCAAGAAGCAAATTTTTGAAAAAGTAGACCGCTACCGTAAGCAAGGTTCTATCATTACTTCCAATACCTCAGGGATTCCTATCCACATGATGGCCGAAGGACGAAGCGATGATTTCGTCAAAAACTTCTGCGGTACGCACTTCTTCAACCCTCCACGCTATCTTCGCTTATTGGAAATCATTCCTACAGCACAAACCGACCCTCAACTCGTTGATTATCTAATGCATTACGGCGACCGCTTCTTAGGAAAACGTACCGTTCTTTGTAAGGATACGCCTGCTTTCATCGCTAACCGCGTGGGTGTTTATGCCATGGCGAAGGTATTCCAACTAACGTCAGAATTAGGACTTTCTATTGAAGAAGTCGATAAATTGACAGGTCCTGTTATTGGACGTCCCAAAACAGGTACTTTCCGCTTGGGTGATTTGGTAGGCCATGATACTTCCGTGAAAGTCATCAAGGGCATTCGTGATAATTGTCCAAATGATGAGCAAGCGAGTTCGTTCTCCATTCCTGCTTATCTTCAACACATGCTTGATAACAAGTGGTTGGGTAATAAGACGAAGCAAGGTTTTTACAAATCGACTAGAGACAAAGGCGGCAAACGTACTATCTACGCGCTTGATCTCAATACCTTAGAATACAACGAAAGCAAAAAAGTACGCCTAGATTGCTTGGGTAAAGCGAAGGATATGGACAATGTAGCGGACAAAATTCGCTGCATCTACCACGCAGAAGATAAAGGTGGTCAATTGATTAACCAATCTTTAAATGGTCTTTTTGCTTACGTTTCGAATCGTATTCCTGAGATTTCTGATGATTTATACAGTATTGATGATGCTTTGAAAGCGGGTTTCGCTTGGGAAGTTGGGCCTTTTGAATACTGGGATATTATTGGTGTTGAAGAAGGTATCAAGCAAGCAGAAGCACAAGGTTATACCATTGGTCAATGGGTGAAAGATATGGTGGCTGCTGGGCACACGTCTTTCTACAAAACCGAAAATGGCCTTACGCACTACTTTGACACGGCTTCGAAGTCTTACAAAGCTGTTCCGGGTAGCGAAGAGTATATCGTTCTGGCGAACAATCCGAAACCGAGTGTTTGGAAAAACAATGAAGCTGTACTTTATGATATAGGAGATGGTGTACTTTGCCTAGAATTCCGTAGCAAGATGAATTCCATCGGTGCTGGTGTGCTAGAAGGTATCAACAAATCCATCGAAATCGCAGAAAAAGACGGCTGGAAAGGTCTTGTGATTGGAAACAATGCAACGAATTTCTCTGTAGGCGCTAACCTTGCCATGATTGGTATGATGGCTTATGGCGGAGAATTTGAAGAATTGGATTTTGCTGTTCGTACCTTCCAAAATACGACCATGCGTTGCCGCTACTCTAGTATTCCTGTAGTAACTGCTACACAAGGTTTTGTCTTTGGTGGTGGATGCGAAGTCGCGATGCATTCTGATGCTGTTGTTGCTTCTGCCGAGTCTTACATTGGCTTAGTAGAAGTTGGTGTAGGCCTTATCCCTGGTGGTGGTGGAACGAAGGAATTTGCCGTTCGTACTTCTGATTCTTTCTTCGAAGGCGATGTACAGATTCCTAGCTTGATTGAGCGTTTCAAAACTATCGCAATGGCCTCCGTAGCGACTTCTGGATACGAAGCTTACAAGCATGGCTACTTGCGTAGAGGTATTGACGAAGTGTCTGTAAATACTTCTCGTACAATAGGTGAAGCCAAGAAAAAAGTACTCGCACTAGCAGAAAATTATACGCAACCCATCCAACGCACGGATGTACATGTGCTAGGCCGCACGGGCTTAGGTGCTTTATACACGGCTGCTGCAAGTCTTGGTTTTGGGAAATATGCTAGTGAACATGACATCAAAATCGCGAAGAAAGTGGCATACGTTCTTTGTGGTGGCGATTTGAGTGCTCCGCAAAAAGTCTCTGAGCAATATCTTCTGGATCTAGAACGCGAAGCTTTCTTAAGTTTGGTTACAGAACCTAAGACCTTGGAACGTATCTCGCATATGCTGAGTACGAATAAGCCGTTGAGAAACTAGGGAGGTAGAGCGTAGAGGGTATAGAGTAGAGAGACTTTTTCTTTTAAGTAAACTAGTATATAGGATGCATGATTTTAGAAAATTGAAAATTTGGACAATATCCATGGATATTGTAGTCGATGTCTATAACTTAACATCACTTTTCCCAAAGGAAGAAAAGTTTGGTTTGACTTCGCAACTCCAAAGATGTGCGGTTTCAATTCCTTCAAATGTTGCGGAGGGAGCTGGACGAAATACCAACAAGGACTTTGCTCATTTTTTAAGCATTGCCACAGGCTCTAGCTATGAACTAGAAACTCAACTTTTACTCTCAGAACGTGTCAAGATTGCGGAAGAAAGACAAATTCTAGCAATTATTGAAAAACTACATCTTGTACAGAAGATGCTTTTCAGATTTAAAAACAGTCTTTTAATTAAAAAATAGAGAAGGTATGCGTAGTAGTCTCTTTTTAGAGAACCAAACTTGTTTGGAGTCATGTCGGTAAAATCCCTCTACTCTCTACGCTCTACCCTCTTCAAAAATAATCCAATATGGATGCATATATCGTAAAAGCTTACCGAACAGCGGTAGGCAAAGCCGGCAGAGGTGGATTTCGGTTCACCCGTTCTGACGATTTGGCGGCTGAAGTACTTAAGCACATGGTAGCACAAACACCAGAGCTCGATCCGCATTTGGTCGATGATGTGATTGTGGGGTGTGCGAATCCAGAAGGCGAGCAAGGCTTGCAAATTGGTCGTCAAATTTCCTTGAATGCTTTGGGGAAACCGGTGCCGGGCATGACGGTCAATCGTTATTGTGCTTCTGGTTTGGAGACCATCGCTATCGCTTGTGGCAAAGTTGCTGCGGGGATGGGCGAAATCTTCATCGCTGGAGGTACAGAAAGCATGAGTATGATCCCTATGACAGGGTACAAACTTGCGCCAAATTATAATACGGCAGCCGCAAATCCTGACTACATCGTAGGTATGGGATTAACGGCAGAAGCTGTTGCCAACAAGTACAAAATCAGCCGTGAGGCACAAGATGAATTCTCTTACAACTCTCATATGAAAGCGATTAAAGCTATCGATGGAGGCTTGTTTAAAGACGAAATTGTGCCGGTCAATGTCAAGGAAGTTTTTGTCAAAGACAATAAGCGCCAAGAACGTGATTTTGTTGTCGATACGGATGAAGGAATCCGTCGCTCTACCACAGTAGCGGGATTGAGTAAATTACGTGCAGTCTTTGCTAATGGGGGTTCTGTAACTGCTGGAAACTCTTCGCAAACTTCTGATGGTGCTGCATTTGTGCTCGTCATGAGTGAGCGTATGGTCAAGCAATTGAACCTAGAGCCTATCGCTCGTTTGGTGACTTGTGCTGTCGCTGGTGTTGAACCTATTACTATGGGTATCGGCCCTTGTGCTGCGATTCCAAAAGCGTTGCAACGTGCAGGCTTGAAGCTTCAAGACATTGAGCAAATTGAGCTAAACGAAGCTTTTGCCGCTCAAGCACTAGCCGTCATTCAAGAAGCAGGTTTAAATCCTGACATCGTGAATGTCAATGGTGGAGCGATTGCCCTTGGCCATCCACTTGGGTGTACTGGCGCAAAATTGTCTACGCAGTTATTCAACGAAATGCGACGTAGAAATCAGAAATATGGTATGGTCACTGCTTGTGTAGGTGGAGGTCAGGGTATTGCTGGAATCTATGAGCTATTGAATTAACAACTTTGCTTATAAACATAAATTTCGTTCTTTGTACTGAAAACGAAATTTAAACAGACTTAGTTACAAGGCCGTTTCCCTTCTGGGTTTCGGCCTTTTCATTGCATCTACAATCCTAATTAATTCTTAAAAAAAAACAAAATAAGTAACAATATTAATATTCACTCGGATAATCATTTACAAACTCTTATTTTTGTAACCATATCTTTTCAATTCTATTTTACGCTCCTATTAACTCCCCTAAACCCTATGGTTATGAAAATTGCCCTATTTGATGACCACCTTATCGTAACTGAAGGTCTTAAACGACTTTTTTCGATGTATGAAGAATATGAAGTTGTCGGTTCTTCTACAGAACATGATGATTTTATTAACCTTGTGACTAGCAAAAAACCTAATATTGCTATCGTAGATATCATAAACGATGACCACATTGGTTTAGATTTATTTGAAGACTTACTTCGAAAATTCAAAGATTTAAAGGTCATTGGTTATTCATCTGTAAAAAATCCAATCATTTTACACCACCTTGTTAGTCTAGGTATTCATGGTTTTGCTAGAAAAAATGGCAATATCAATGCGCTTATGGATGCCTTGGAAGCTGTAACAGAGGGGAAAACTTTTTACGATTTCGAAGTCGATAGAAGTGCGCTTGAAATTGATGGTAAACCTCCTGTTTTTACCAAAAAAGAAAGAACGATCCTAGAAGATCTATATAAAGGACTGACTAGCAAAGAAATTGCAAATAAGCACTTCCTGTCTCCCAATACCGTTAATAACCATCGGAAAAATATGATGAAAAAATTTCAATGTAAAAATACCATGGAATTGCTTTCCATGGCTGTAAAATTGGGAATTTTGATTTAGTCGCTGTTAAAAAATAAAGATTACACTTGATTGAGATAGCATGAGTATGATAAAAAACTGGTGGATTTATCTTCTATTCTTCCTAGCTGCTTGTCATTCTAACAATAC
>JAHDHB010000169.1:5820-11256 GCA_020631545.1 Saprospiraceae bacterium
ATTTGTTGGAAGAGGTACAGCGGTACAACTATGCAAGCAGGCCTGATTCTTCGATATTTATCCTATCCAATTATTTAAGTCAGGAAAAAAAAGATACCGCCAATATCATTCGTGCTCAGATTGCTTTTTCCAACACCTACAAGAGTGTCCGCAATTATGAAAAAGCTATCTCTTCCCTAAACTCCGCCAAAAAATTTGTTCCTACCAATACCAAGAAAACGAAGGAGGCTACCGAACTTTATTTTGAAATGGCCTTAGTACTCTTCGACATTCATCAGTATGATTCTGCGGAGTATTATATGGATGAAATTCGTAGCAGTTTGATGCATTTGGATTCGGGTAGCCTTGCGCAGTATATCATGCAAGATGGTTATTTCGCTTATCAGAAGAAAGATTATCCTACCGCTTTGGAAAAATATGATGAGTGTATTACATTAATGAGGCTATTTGCTGAGCGTCATTTGCCGATGATTTATCCTAAGAAAATGGAAGTCTTTGCAGCGACGGAAGAATTGGATAAGCTCTATCAGGCTATGGATACTTCGCTCTATTATGCAGACAAGCACGACATCCTTGTGTATAGGTTATACACCTACGAAATGTTCCGAAAATCAATGCTAGAACTGAAACTTTATGAAGAAGCAGAAAGAGGACGTCAAGCTATTAAAGCTCTCAATGAAAAACAGGATAATCAAAGCAAGAACAACCAAATTTCTGCCACGGAAATTGATGCGAAGGTAAAAGTTATCAATGATCAGAAGCGGATAAATCGACTTTTGCTTGCCCTAGTGATTGTTTCCATCCTTGCCTTAATCGGTTTAGCTATTTTCTTGAGGCTTATAACCCTAAATCAGCGAAAAATCAAGCGCCAAAAGGAAGAATTGGAAAAACTCAATCGCATTAATCAGCAAATTATTTCGACTATTTCTCACGACATTAAAGATCCTTTACTTGCGATAAAGCTATTACTAAGTTCTTTCAAACCTGAAGGAAAACAAAAACAGCTATTCTTGGAATCTGCCAAGCAACAAGTAGATGCCACCTCTAATGCACTTAACAGTTTATTGCTTTGGTCTAAAACACAACTCAATTTAGTAAAACCAAAGGAAGATAGTATTTTACTTCGCCCAATTTTGGATGAAATCATTACGTTAAATTCAGCACTCATCCAACAAAAAAACATTCAATTTAACGTGGTTCTACCAGAAGATTTTCACTTCGATAGTGATCGTCAAAATGCCTCCATCATCTTTAGAAATCTCCTACTCAACGCCGTAAAATACAGCCACCAAAATGGAAAAATCGATATTACCGCTAAGGAAAATCATATCGCTGTTCGTGATTATGGTGTAGGCATACCTCCTCCAAAACTAAAAAAATTATTCAAGGGACTCGTTCGTTCTGAGTATGGAACGCAAATGGAAATGGGCTCAGGCCTAGGGCTTTTTCTTGTACAAGATTTGCTACGAAAGCAGGGATACAAGATTTCTGCTCGGAATTTGGAGGTAGGATGTGTGTTTGAAATTGAACGATTGTAAAATATTAATAAGGCTTAAACGAAATTCTGTTTCTCCATCATTATCACCCCCCCCTTTTTTCTACCGCCCAAAATCAACCTTCCCAATCACTCCATCACCAGCCATCCAAGCCACCCTTCCACTGGGCGAAAAGCGAACCGTATAAAAACCTTTATCGCTTATAGTCTTCCAGCTATTGCCTCCGTCTTGGGAATACGAAATACCCGGTGAGCCTATGGCTAAAAGCTGCTTTCCTTTTCCTAATGGCAAATATTGGACACAAGAGCGATAACCTGGATGCTGCCCTTCCCCTACCAACTGCCAAGTACGGCCTCCATCCTTGGTTATAGCCTTATTTTTAGTTTGTTGTTCCTTCTTTTCCCAATTGCCGCCAAAAATAATTCCTGTATTTTCATCATAAAAATGAGTAGAAAAAATCCCCGTCATCTTTCCTCCTTGAACAATTGGAGTATCGTAAACCGCCCAAGTTTGCCCCCGATCTGACGAGTGGAAAACGCGTGCTTTTTTGCCACCACTTACCAGCCATACATTATCTCCGTATAGTGCGATATTGGAATTACTAGCAGCAAAAGCGGCCTCCCCCTCAGCGGTAGGTGGCAGTTGTTCACAAGGGATTTTTTGCCAAGAATCGCCACCATCCTTTGTTAATATCACCGACAAGCAGCCCTCTGTAGGATCGCCCATGGCAATGCCCTCCTTATCATCCCAAAAAGCCATGGAATCATAGAATATATCTGGATGATTTTCACGGTAAACGACCTCCCAGTTTTTCCCTTTATCCACAGTTTTGTAAAGCAATGCAGGAGAAGCGATACTCAATAAAAACATCGCTTCCTTTGTTCTTGCAATGGAACGAAAATGCGGTACAAGGCTATCCGTTTTTATACTATCTATTGTCCAAGAAACACCAGCATCTTCGGTAAAACCATATTGACCACCAGAACCAGCAAACCAAACCGTTTTTTCATCCAATACCTCAATAGCACGAATACTTGATTTGATTTCAAAGGTTTGTACCTGCTCAAAAGCAGCTTTTGTCGGTATATTTTTCATGGTGGAGCAAGAAAATAAGACAAGCAGAAAAGGAAAAAAGTATTTCATAGTAGAATTACTAATTATGTTCTCAAGTAACTTCCAGTTTCCCTGCTAACTACCCCCAAAAATAGCGCTAACGGGAAGAGAGCAACAAAACGAGAGGAGTTAACCGAGAATTGAATTATCGGTGAACAGGGTTAAAAGAACGTAGGCATAGGCGTTTTTTGCTTGATAGCTAGTATGATCAAATACACTAAAAAACCAAAAGGCCCATAGAAAAGCGTCAAAAAGAGAACGGGAAGCATTAGAAAACGGTTGATTCCGTGCTTCGCAGCATTGAAGGTAATAAACAAGCCAATCGCCAGATCAAAGGCCAAGTAATGCACCCAACCTAGCAAGGCAATAATGGGATGAGAAAAAATGGTCACCACGCCTTCCAAGGAAAACATATTTCCTGCACTAGCAACGCCTGAGCTATAAATCAGCAAAAAAGCATAAAATATAGCTAAAGCGGTGATTATTCCATTCAAAATAATCTTCTTCGTCAATGGATGATCATTTAAAATAGCGAGAATGAGCCAACCAATAACGGCAGTGCTATTGGCAATGGTAAAAAGGAGTTCTAAATTCATGATGCTTATTGTCAAGTACTCAATTTCAAAAATAACGCGCTAAATATTATTGTTAATTCAGATTGGCAACCCATTAAATCCAAGGAAGTAAAGATATAAAAAAATGGGAGAAGGAGATGGTTTTATAGTTTCACAATGCATAGATACGTTAAGAATTGAGTTTCCTCCGAAAAGTAGGCATTACTAAAAAAAATACGATTTATGATGTATGAAGCCCTCATTTCGAAAATTGTTATTTCAATAGAAACTCGATTTCAGTCCGCAAAAAACACCATAAAGACCTTATTTACAAAACCAATAAGACTTTGAATTACAAACAGATCACCCTACTAAACAATTTGCAAACAACATCATTTATAACAGCAGTTAGTTTTGTAAAGCGTTGAATAAAGGCTGACTTTTGTAATTGTAAGGATGGAGATACGAAATGGATTTAAAAGCTATTTCAAGTAAATCTCACAAAACATTCTATCCATTCAAGAATTTCATCATCAGAACTAACGATACTATGAAAAACTTAATTTTTGTCCTATTCACCTTACTTTTTTTGAATGCTTGCACACATGACCCAAAAGAGTATGACATAACGGAATACCAATACAATCATGAATTCACTTCGTTCCAATGGACGGCTTATAAATACACTGATAGAATCGGCGTAAGTGGAACATTTGAAGAGATAGAAGTAATCAACACTAAAAAAGCTAGTCACCCCATTGAAGTTATTGAGGATCTAAGCTTTACCATCAAGACGAGTTCGCTCAACACCAATTCTATCTTAAAAAATAGCAATATCCTTAATTTCTATTTCGCTAGCCTAGTCAATAGTCATGAAATAAAAGGAACGATAACGGGATATGAGGGCGATAAATTTTCAGGCGCTATAAATATCAACCTAATTTTCAATGGAATAGCCAAAGAAGCGAAATTTCTTTATCAAATGCAAGGTACCTTACTAACAGTAATTGGAGATATTAATTTAGGTGACTGGCAAGGCGAAAAGGCTTTAGAAAACATGCGAGCCTGTTGCGAAGATTATCATACCGGCAGTGACGGCGTTCACCTTATTTGGCCAGATCTTAGTATTACGATTAATACTGACCTAAGTACGTCTCCTAGGAATTAGTTAAGTATATAGCATCCAACCGTTTCACCATAATTATCATTTCCCAAACCTTCCCCTAAGGGTTAAGCGGTTTATTTTCAACATGCTTAGCACTTGGTGGCACTTCTAGACCGTCTAGATTTTGTTCGTCAGCAATGACGTTCCCGTACAAAGTTTGCACAGGCAATACCCCAGCCCAAATCGGCAATTCATAATCTTCTTTGAAATCTCCAGGCGCCCCCGTTCGGATCTTAGCAGAAGCTTGATCGATAGGAATCGCCAAAACGGAGGTCGCTTTTAGTTCTTTTTCGTTGGGTTCTCTCGCCTCCTCCCATCGGCCCTTAAGGATGTTTTCAGAGATTAAATACAAAGCGCGCTCCTTCTCTTCTCCTTCCACTAAATGCGCATTGCCAAAGGCCACCACAGAGCGGTAATTCATGGAATGGTTGTAGGAAGAACGAGCCAATACCAGACCATCCAAGTGGGTCACCGTCACACAAACGGGAATGCCTTTAGTCAAATCTTTTAACATCCGACTAGCTGCCGATCCGTGAATGTACAGGGTGTCGCCTTCTCGACCATAAGCGGTAGGAATAACAAAGGGTTGCCCGTCGGTCACAAACCCTACATGGGCTAAAAACCCAGCATCTAAGATTTTGTAAATGGTGGCCTTGTCATAAGCTCCCCGCTTGGGTAGCCGAGTGACTTTATTTCTTTTTGATTTAGGGAACACGGTTTTTTAGTTAAGAGTTAAAAGTTAGTAGTTAAGAGTTGTTCAGGGGCTTCGCCCCATCGCCGTCAATTGTAGGAAAATGATTGAACATTTTCAGCAATAGTGCTTTCTGGACAGTGCCGCTTAGCCTTGAGGGATGGGTCTGGCCTGACGGCTTCCCGAAGCAGCATTTATCTCAAGAATTCCAATTTCATATTCTTTAAGCCTTAGCATTAAGTACTTTAAGACATAGTTTTGTTTTGAATTAATAAGGCAAATAAGTCTTCGCGCCAGAGCTGCGCACTCTATGGGAAATATACTATGTTTAATCCAGTAATCACCCCAAATCACTTAGTAATATAACTTTTCTGCATTAAGTTATTCCGGGGATTTTGATACTAATGGAAACTGGTA
>JAHDHB010000170.1 GCA_020631545.1 Saprospiraceae bacterium
AAATTGGTACAGCTACGACCGCTACAGGGCCTAGTGCTACTGGAGGCGAAGCTGGTTCCCCATATTTGGGTTACTATGAAGATGGTCGAACGCAAATCCTTTATCGAGCTGCTGATCTTACCGCTGTGGGGATTCAACAAGGTTTGATAACCGAATTATCGTTAAATATTGCCACTATTAATAGTACCGCTCCTTATCAAAACTTTACCATAAGAATGGGCTGTACAGAAGATGATGAGCTGCTTTCTGGCTTCCTTCCTGGCTTTGATCAGGTATATACAGGTTCTGTAACACCTACAACGGGTTGGAATACCTATACTTTTGCTACGCCATACGAATGGAATGGCACCTCAAATATTGTCGTAGAAATCTGTTTTGACAATACAGCTTATACACGTTATGATCACGTATTTTATACTGCAACAAACTATACTTCCGTTATTTATCGTCGTCAAGATGGCGTTTCGGGATGTAGCTTGACGGCTAATGCTTCCAGTTTTAATCGACCTAATATTCGATTTGGAAATTGTGAAACAGTACCTCCCGTTCAGCCTGTGACTTACTCGTGGTCGCCAACCCTTGGTCTTGATGACCCCACTATTGCAAATCCTGTCGCAACACCCACAGCTACTACGATTTATACAGTAACCGTAGATAATGGAGATTGTATATTCACAGGGACTGCTCAAGTAAATGTGGCTTCTTTTGCCTTATCTGCCACTGACGGGGTAGCCAGTTGCGGTTCTAGTAATGGAAGCATCTCTGTCGTAGCTTCAGGCGGAACACCTCCCTATACTTATGTCTGGGATAATGGACTTCCTGCCGTTCCTTCACATACTGGATTAGGTGCAGGAACTTATTCTGTAACGGTTTCGGACTCAGGAGGATGCTCGAATACTGCATCGGCTATTGTGACAGGAACCACACAAGCGAATGTTTCCATTACGGGAACGGATGTTACCTGTTTTGGGGAAATGGATGGCTCTTTAAATGTCGTGGTCTCTAATGGACAGCCTCCCTATGTTTATCAATGGGATAATGGACTTCCCGCCATTTCTAATCCAACCAACTTAGGCCCTGGTGTTTATAGCTTATTAGTAACGGACAACAATGGTTGTACGGGGACTTCTAGTTTTACGATCAATGAACCCACAGCTATGGTTTCTACGGCTACCCCCGTTGATAATCTGTGTTTTGGAGATGCTTCAGGAAGTATCGCATTGACCGTTTCTGGTGGTGTCGGGCCTTATACTTTTGCTTGGGATAATGGCGCTGGAGCTGTTCAAAATCCTAGTGGATTAACCTCTGGGGCTTATAATGTTATTATTACAGATGCTAGTGGATGTACGATAAATGATGCAGCAACCATTTCAGAACCGACTTTCCCTGTTACGGCTTCTGCTGTAGGCAGCAATCTTGCTTGTAATGGGGATATGAATGGAACGATTTCTCTAACGGTAACAGGTGGTACTTCCCCTTATACGTTTGCTTGGGACAATGGTGCTGGAAACTTACAAAACCCTACAGGCTTAGGCGCCAATAATTACACTGTAATTGTTACGGATGCGCAAGGCTGTACCTTTACCGCTTCTACTGCTGTAGTAGAGCCTTTAGCCATGACTATCTCTACGACGAATGATGTTGTACTCTGTAATGGAGATGCTAGTGGTTCAGTTTCTGTAAGCGTAGGAGGAGGCGTTGGGCCTTACACCTATGCTTGGAGCAATGGAGCGGCTCCCGTATCAAATCCTGATGGATTGATTGCAGGTTTTTATAATGTAACGGTAACGGATGCTGGAGGTTGTTCCGTCTTTTCTTCTGCTCAGATTTCCGAACCCTCAGCTATTGTAGCGAATGCCGTTGGTCAATCCCTACTTTGTGTAGGTGATGTCACGGGGGAAATAGAATTAGCTGTAGGTGGAGGTGTCCCTCCATACTATTATGACTGGGACAATAACGGAGGAAATGGCCAAAACCCTGATGACTTAAGCGTTGGAACATATACGGTAACGATTACAGATGCCAATGGTTGTACCTTTAATACTTCTGCGGATATAACAGAACCGACGAATGCACTCGGCGTGTCGGCTGTTGATGGCTCCGTTCTCTGTAATGGAGATACGAATGGTACCTTATCGGCTGCTGCCACTGGTGGTACAGGGCCTTACCTCTATTCTTGGAGCAATGGTGCTGGAAATTCACAAAATCCTTCTGGCCTTGGAGCCAATACCTATATTATAGAAGTGACGGACGCTAACGGCTGTACAGCTTCTAGTTTTGCAAATGTCACAGAGCCTCAGGTGCTTAGTGCTACCGTTACAGGCAGCTTGGTGGGATGTGATGGAGATACGAATGGTACGGCTTTCGTCTCTGCTTCAGGCGGAACGCCTCCTTATACCTACGCTTGGAGTAATGGAATGGCCGTAGCAAATCCTACAGGACTTACAGTTGGGAATTATTCGGTAGTTGTTACAGATTTAAACGGTTGTTCGGCTGTTTATACGACTTCTGTCACCGCTCCAGATGCAATGTCTGCTTCTGCTGTGGGAGAAACCTTACCTTGTAATGGTGATGCTAGTGGAGATATTAGTTTGACTATTGATGGTGGTGTACCTCCTTATACTTTTACTTGGAATAATGGTGCTGGGAATGCACAAAATCCAAGTGGTCTTGCAGGTGGAACGTATTCTGTCTTGATTACAGATGCTAGTGGCTGTACTACTGTAGCTTCAGCAACGATAGCAGATCCCGCACCTATTGTGGCCAGTATTGGAAATACTTCTGATGTCACTTGTTTTGATACAGAAGATGGCTCTGCTACGATAAACGTTGCAGGAGGAACACCGCCTTACAACTATGTATGGAGTAATGGTATTTCTTCTCCAACCAATGATATTCTAGCGCCTGGAGGGCATTCAGCAACTATCTCCGATGCTCAAGGCTGCTCGGTGGTTGTAACGACTGCTATAGGCGCTCCTACAGAAATGCAAATTTCTTTGTTGGGCACTAACCTTACTTGTTTTGAAGGTTTGGACGGTGAAGCCACTGTGGTCGTAAGTTCTGGAGGTACTGCACCCTTCAACTATGCTTGGGGAGACGGCAGTATTACACCAACAATTAATGCCTTAGCAGCAGGAACACAATATGTAACGGTGACCGATAGCAATGGCTGTCAAAAAGTAGGGCAAGTCAATTTGACGGAACCGAGTGAAATCCAAATTCAAATCAATCCGACTAGTGTAAGTTGCTTAGGTGTTGCAGATGGTTCTGCTACAGCTTTAGCCGTAGGAGGTTCAGGTAGTTATACTTATCAATGGGATAATTCTCAGATAGGCATAAACACCAATGCTCTAGCAGCAGGCGTACACAGCCTTACCGTTACCGACTCCAACGGTTGTGCCGTAACCGAATCTTTCCTTATTCAGAATGGTGTTCCATTAGAAGTGGAGCTTATCAATTCCACCTTAGTGAATTGTTATGGAGGAAATGATGGTACGGCAACAATAACTGTAACCGAAGGTGTAGCACCTTATTTCTATAATTGGGATAATGGCCAAAATGTACAAACGGCTGTAGCACTTTCTGCGGGTTCTTATTCCGTCATTGTTACAGATTCGAGAGGTTGTGCTTCCGAACCGCAAACCGTGGCTGTTGGGCAACCGGGCTCACCTGTTGCAGCGGAATTAGCTAAAGAAGATCCTACTTGTGGAGGAGGAAATGATGGGACGGCTACCGTAACTCCGCAAGGAGGAACGCCAGGCTATACGCTTGAATGGAATACAGGATATACGTTCTCGGACGTTTCTGATTTAGCGGTGGGTACGTACACCGTTACTATCACGGATGCTAATGGATGCGAACTCGTTGAAAGTATATCTTTAGATGAACCTATTGATGTGAGTGCGGATATAGAAACCTCTAGCACAAGCTGTAATGGTATCGAAAACGGTTCGATTCTCGTCACCAATCCACAAGGAGGCGCAGGCATTTATGAATATTCTTTAGACAATATAGAATACACTACAGGACCACGATTCGTCGGTTTAACTCCTGGAGATTATACGACCTATGTACGTGATATCAATGGTTGTCTTTACTCCGAAGTCGTTAGAGTTGACCAACCAGTTGCTTTGACTTTAGGTGTACCCGATGATCAAGAAATTATTTACGGAGATTCTATTCAGCTTTTTGCTTTGACAAATTTCCCTGATTCTGTTTTAACGTTCCAGTGGACGCCAACAGAGGGCTTGAGCTGTAGCGATTGCCCTTATCCAATGGCTTCTCCTTCGAACCAAATTGACTATGTCGTCAATGTAGTCGATGAAGCAGGCTGTCAAATTTCGGATGGTTTTACCGTTATTGTAAATAAGAAGCGTGATGTATTTATTCCTACTGGTTTCTCACCAAATGGAGATAACATCAATGATGTATTCATGGTTCATGGAGCTGAGCACGTTTCTCAAATCCGTATAATGAAAGTCTTTGACCGCTGGGGAGAGCTCGTTTTCGAAGGAAGAGATCTAGAACCTAATAACCCGGTGACGGGATGGGATGGTACTTTTAGAGGAAAATTGATGAATACAGGCGTCTTCGTTTACTATGTCGAAGTGATATTCAATGATGGAGAAATTTATCCATTCAAGGGAGAAGTTTCCTTGTTGAGGTAAATTCTCCTAAATAAAAATAGCAAAGCGCAAGGCGAATATCGTCTTGCGCTTTTTTTTTGCAAAGGTGACAATCTTCTTTGAAAAGACTACAATTGTAAAAATCAATAGAATACGTTATCTTGGGCACTAGGTACAATTTTTTAGTAAAAAAGTGGACAGTATGATTATATCAGCCATAGTCGCGAAAACGCAGAACAATGTTATCGGAAAGGATAATGATATTCCTTGGTATTTGCCCAATGATCTCAAGTATTTTAAGCGAATGACCTTGGGGCATCACATTATCTTAGGTAGGAAGAACTATGAAGCCATAGGGCGTCCACTTCCCAGGCGCACCAATATTGTGGTAACTCGTTCTAAGGATTATGTGGCTGAGGGGTGCTTGGTCGTTCATTCTATTGATGAAGCCTTGGCGCTAGCACGTAGCGCAGGTGAAGAGGAGGTTTTTATCTGTGGTGGCGGTGAAATTTATCGTCAAACGATGGATTTATGGAATAAACTATACCTGACAGAGGTCGAAGGTGTTGTAGAAGGAGATGTTTTTTTTCCAGAAATAGAGGAAGAAGAATGGCGCGAAATAAGTATAAAACTAAATAAAGCCGATGAGCGACATGCTTTTGACTTCAATTTTCGAGTATTGGAGCGAAACGTGAAGGAATAATTTTGGTATGGGAAGTAAGATTTATGATGTATGAAGCTTTCCTTGCGTAAATTTTTGTTTGTTAGTAGGTAATAAAGGTTGTGTTTCTTGCCTCTTATTTTGCAGGGGAGTTTTTTAGAGTGGATTCTTTAAGTAAAAAAAAGGGTAGCGCTAATTTCGCACTACCCCCTCTCAAGTTAAACTGTACTTCAATTATGCATCTTTTGCTTTTGGGATTTGAACCTTCTTCGCGGTTCTATGTTTTGTTCGTACACCAATAAAACGCCGCGCTACGTTATTTATTATCATTCGATGCGTATTTACTAGATTTTAACGTTCTTATAAGAGAGTCTTAACATAAAGGTGAGAAAGGAGTAGGAACAGCAGTCTCTTGGGAAACCGAAATCATGAAGAAATTCACGAGATTAAAAATAAGATTTCAGAGGGCAACCAAAAGGGATAGCCCCAATGGGATTCAAGGGGAAGGTAGAAGCTGTCTTAAAAAATAAGACACTAAGCTTATGGGGCGTATGACCTGAAAACTAAAACCTAATCCCTGTAAGGGCAAACCTTTATGGTTGCCCTTATCAAAGGAGGTGCGTCTTTCCCGAACCTAGACTCTATTTTGCTTAATCCGACATCCAAATTCCACGTTTTTAATTAAAAAAAATGTCCTCATTTACTCGAAAAATCATTCTCTTTGTATTTGCTATACTAACCGCTTTGAGCGTGTTTTTTGCTTTTCAAATTCAGTTTACCTTTGATTTTGAGCAGTTTTTTCCTGAAAATGATCCAGATTTGGAGTATTTCCTTGAGTTTAGGAAGAATTTTGAGGATGATGATAACTTTTTGATGATAGCTTTGGAAGGAGAAAATGGCGTTTTTAATGCCGCTTTCCTTGACCAAATGCATGATTTTACCCTCCAAGCACGCGATATCCCTTCTGTAAATAAAACACTTTCTATCACAACGCTTTCGTTTCCCATCAAATTACCTTTTGGAGGTTACTCTTCTATTCCCGTCGTTCGGCGTGACCAACCCAACAAACTAGCAGCGGACAGTATCCGAGTGATGAAGGATGAGCGGCTTGTCAATTCCCTCATTTCCAAGGATGGGAAAGCTGCGGTGGTTTTATTGAAAGTCATTGATGCGATACCACAAGACAAGGCCGAAAAATTGATGGCGGATGTGACAATGCTACTAGGAAAATACGACTTTAAAGATAACCATATCCTAGGCCGTGCCTTTTTTCAAAAAGAGATGGTCGCCATGCAAAAACGTGAAGTTACCGTTTCGACGCTGATTTCTGGATTCCTTGTTTCTTTAGTGATGTTTTTGATTTATCGAAAGACGCGTGGGATTCTTATTGCTTTAGTTTCCATTGGTTTAGGAATGATTCTTTTCCTAGGTTTACTAGGAGGAACGGGGCGAGAAATGAATGCTATGTCCGCTCTTTACCCTGTTTTGATGGTGATCGTAGGTACTTCGGATGTCATTCATATCATGACAAAATACTTGGACGAATTGCGAAAGGGCAAAAGCAAGAAAGAATCCATTCAAATTACGATACGCGAAATTGGTTTAGCAACCTTATTTACATCGGTTACCACAGCTATTGGCTTTGCTACTTTGCTGACCAGTAGAATAGGGCCGATCAAGGATTTTGGGCTAAATGCCGCAGCCGGGGTCATGGTTGCCTACTTAACTGTTATCTTTTTTACTACGGCCTTGTTATCGATGTATCCTGCAAATATGCTGGTAAGAGAGGGGAGGGGCGTTGATTTTTGGAATAAATGGATGACTTGGGCTTATGAGTTTTCTAAGCAGAAACGTAAACAAATTATCGTTGGAGGCGTCTTGGCCGCTGCCTTATGCGCACTGGGCATCTCTAAAGTGACGACAAATTTTAGGTTAGAAAATAATATGCCGATTGGCGCTAAAATTACCAACGATTTTAATTTCTTTGAACAACAATTTAGCGGTTTTCGTCCTTTTGAAGTCGCTGTTACCGTATTACCCGATTCGGTTACCGTAGATGATTTTATCGTAGCGCAAGAGTTGGATAAACTAGAACAGTATCTAGGAAAATACCCTGAAATTGAATCAATTAGTTCGGTGACGGCTATTTATAAAAGCTTAAACCGTGCTTCGATGGGTGATAAACCAGCCTACTATAAAATGCCCACTAGCGAAGCCAAATACAAGCAATACCAACGCATGGCCAAGCGTTTCGCGCAATCCGCAGATGTGCTAGTCAGTAAAGACCGAAAAAAGGCAAGAGTAGCCGCTCGAATTCAAGACATTGGCGCAGATAATATCGCCGTTATTTCTAGTGAAATAGATGGTTGGATAGCTCAAAATATGGATACCACCCTCCTACAGCTTCGCCAGACTGGAACGGGCGTCATTGTGGATAAAAATGCCAAGTATATTCGCAATAGTCTACTAAGCGGTTTAGCAATAGCTATTTTTATCATAAGTTTATTGATGGCACTGCTGTTTCGTAGCCTAAAAATGGTCATCATCTCCATGATACCCAATGTGTTCCCTTTGATATTAGCCGGTGCTCTACTAGGCTTTTTAGGTATTCAGCTAGATGCAGGAATTGCCGTAGTATTTGCCGTTGTCTTTGGAATTGCTGTTGATGATACCATCCATTTTTTAAGTAAATACAAAATAGCTAGGACGAAAGGCGCGGACATAGAAGAAGCCCTATTGAGTACCTTCCTAGAAACAGGAAAAGCTATCTGCTTGACCTCCATCATTCTATTCTTTGGCTTTTTAGTAATGCTTTTTTCCATTCATCCACCAAGCATTCATGTCGGTTTATTGATAAGTTTGACCTTAGCAAGTGCTGTTCTAGCAGATATGCTCTTTATTCCTGTCTTGATACGTACGTTCTTTGGGGAACAAGAGGACGAAAAATTATGATCACGAAAGACTCCAGTATCTTTGATATAGTTGTGAAAGTTCAATGTAAATAATGTTTATTAAAAAGGGAGTATTGTTTTTGTTTAATATTGCATTTTGTGTATTTTGCGGTAGTAAAATTTGTAAAATTATTGATCACCCTTTTAATTAATCTGATAATATGAAGACTTACGCCACAAAAGATATCCGGAACATTGTTCTCCTTGGCCATGCCTCAAGTGGAAAAACCACTTTGGTCGAGTCTATGTTGTTCGAGGCAAACGCGATCAACCGTCGAGGGACGGTAGAAGAAGGAAATACGGTCTCTGACCACTATCAAGTAGAAAAAGAAAGGGGAAATTCAGTCTTCTCTTCCTTGATGCATGTCGCTTGGAAGGATAGTAAAATAAATATTTTAGATACACCAGGGTATGATGATTTTGTAGGGGAAGTCGTTTCTGCTTTAAAAGTAGCGGATACAGGAGTTATGGTTCTGAATGCTACCCAAGGGGTGGAAGTTGGGTCAGAATTGATATGGGAATATACCGAAAAATTCCAAACGCCTATGATTTTTGCTGTAAATCAGCTCGATCATGACAAGGCTAATTTTGAAAATACGGTAGAACAAGCACAACAGCGCTTTGGCGATAAGGTCACGGTGGTACAGTATCCGCTTGAAGTCGGCGATGGATTTAATTGTATTATTGATGTCTTAAAGATGTTGATGTATAAGTTTCCTGCTGATGGTGGCAAACCCGAAAAACACCCGATTCCAGCAGCAGAAGAAGAACGAGCAAATGAGTTGCACAACCAACTCGTAGAAAATATAGCGGAATTTGATGAAACTTTAATGGAGGCTTACTTCGAGAAAGGTTCTTTAGATGAAGAAGAAATGGTTAAAGGGCTTAAATTGTCGATGCTCAACCATCAAATTTTTCCATTATTCTGTGTTTCTGCTGCCAAAAACATGGGCAGTGGTCGGATTATGGGCTTTTTGCATGATATAGCACCCGCACCAGCGGATAGACCTACCGTCCTTGCTGATTCGGAAGAGCCTTTAGTTTGTGATGCGCATGGTAGCCCTGTTTTGTTTGTCTTCAAAACACTTTCTGAACCACGCTTAGGAGAAATTTCCTACTTTAAAGTTTATGCAGGTTCTATAAAAGGAGGTTCAGAACTATACAATGCTAGAACGTCCAATTCGGAACGATTTAGTCAGTTATATTTGCTCAATGGAAAGCAAAGGGATAAAATTGATACCTTAAATGCTGGAGATATTGGCGTAGTCGTAAAGCTTAAAGAGACAAGGACAAATGATACCCTAGCTCCCAAAAGTGTTAGTTCGAGGATAGAACCTATTGGGTTTCCCTCTCCGCGTATTCGTACTGCCGTAAAACCACCAGATAAGAAAGATTTGGAGAAAACAGCGGTCGGTTTGCAGCAGTTGCAAAAAGAAGATCCAACGATTCGTATTGAGCAATCCAAGGAGCTGAAGCAAACGATCATTCACGGACAAGGAGAATTGCACTTAGCGATGATAAAATATCGCTTAGAAAAACTCTATAAAGTCGAAATCGAATTTGACAGACCCCGCATCGCTTACCGAGAAACAATTACCAAGGCTACTTCGACGAGCTACCGCCACAAAAAACAAAGTGGAGGCTCTGGGCAATTTGCAGAAGTCCATATGAAAGTAGAGCCTTATCGGGAAGGGATGGCACCTCCTGAAGGCTTAACCGTTCGAAATGAGCAAGATTATGACTTAGAGTGGGGCGGTACGCTAAAATTCCTTTGGTGTATCGTAGGAGGTACGATTGATGCCAAGTACCAAAATGCTATTGTAAAAGGTATCATGCGGGTACTTGAAAACGGCCCAATGACGGGTTCGCCTGCTCGAGATATTCGAGTCAGTGTTTATGATGGAAAAATGCACGCCGTAGATTCCAATGATATGGCCTTTATGCTTGCTTCCTCCCAGTGTGTCAAAACGGCTATCAAACAAGCAAAACCGGTTATTCTTGAGCCGATTTTTGATGTTGAAGTACTTTGTCCTGACGATGTGATGGGCGATATCATGAGTGATCTTCAAACCAGAAATGCAATGATCATGGGCATGGACTCTGACGGTCACTACCAGAAAATCATGGCAAGGGTTCCGCTTCGAGAATTGTACAAATATTCTTCAACGCTACGCTCTCTTTCTCAAGGCCGTGCTAAGCATAATCGTAGATTCGCAGCATATGCTGCCGTTAATCGTGAAGTACAAGACCAACTCGTGAAAGAATACAATGAAGAAGCTGTAGAAGCTTAATCCAGCAAAGCTAGAACATCGTGTTCTTGTAAAAATATTTTATGAAATGCCTACCAAGATGATTCTTGGTGGGCTTTTTTTTTAGGGATAATGGAAGAGATGGTCAGCAGCTAAAGAGCTTACCTTCCTTAGCCACCACCTTCCGAAATCTTCGTTCCTACTAAACTTAGGTGCCAGAATAAAAGTAATGTAATTGATCAGGATTGTAAAATAGAGTATCTTACAGACGATAGATTACTTAATCTAAAATTGTAATGAGAATATCCTTAGCTGATGAAAAAGCTGAGTTTTCGATAATCCCCCTTGATTGTCTTTACTACATTTTGGTTACTAAACGGTGCTTACTTGTTAAAAAAGTGTTAACAAAGGTTTTTTAGCAAGAAAAATAAGGGGATGAGAGTATAAGAAGAAAGGCCTACTTGCTGAATGATGTTCAGCTATAAGGCTCTTCGAAAACTTCTTTTCTACCGTTTTGTGAATCCAAACAAGAATATAACACTATGAGTGAAAAAAAATCGTTTTCTATTGGTGAATGGCTACTTTTTTTGCTGTTAATTGCAGCACTAGTCGTGCCAAGAAACTCTTCCATCCCTTCCCCGAATCCCCAAGTTAATGTAGAACAGTCTTATTCTCCAGAATATGGAATGTATGGCGAAAAAACAGACTCCGAACGAGAAGAAAAAAATAAATAACTTTTAGCGTTGGGAATTAGG
>JAHDHB010000171.1 GCA_020631545.1 Saprospiraceae bacterium
ACGATGTAAGATTTAAGAAGTATGATGTTTATTATTTGCTAGCAAATAATAATTTGAGACCATGAGGCGTTCATACATCTTACCTACATCAAAAATCGTATTTTTTCATTTTACTCCTACTTTTCGGAGTAACCTCAATGCTAAAATCATTTATTCGCTTCACTCGAATAATACGCTCTCCATTACAATTAATAATCAAGCAATTACCTATAAACACTTCCTCTTTCTAAAAAAAACAAGGAAAGTTTTTCGGTAAAAAGACGATAATCGTAAAATAACATAATCCATTTTTGTCACTCCATTTCCAATTGTCCTATCGTTGTGTTAGGTTTTCTTTATAATATCGCCTATGTTTGCAATTGAAAGCCAGAGGGGAAGCGATTGTGGTGCGTGATGAAATGGCAGATGTCAAGATTTTCAGGCAAGAATTAAGTTCTGAAAATGGTAAAAAAGGGACTAATGAATATACGAGAAATCACATTTACAGGAAGTTTTCCTAATTACAGACAGTGTCCTAATGGACTTATGCCGGAATATGCTTTTATTGGCCGTTCGAATGTAGGAAAATCTTCCTTGATCAATATGCTGACCAATAGAAGAAGTCTAGCTCGCGTATCTAGTACACCAGGAAAAACTCAACTGCTCAACTATTTTCTCATTGATAAAAAATGGTTTTTAGTCGATTTGCCTGGATATGGTTATGCTGCTGTATCTAAGAAAAAACGACGTGAATTTGAACAAATGATCAATCAATACCTCCAACGCCGAGAGATGTTGCAATGTACTTTTGTCTTGATTGATTTGCGTATACCTCCACAAGCAAAAGACCTTGAATTTATGAATTGGCTAGGCGCCAATGCAATTCCTTTTGTAATTGCTTTTACAAAAGCGGATAAGCTTAAGAAAAAGGAAATTACGCAAAACTTGGAACGTTTTAAAGAAGAAATGCTTAAGCAGTGGGAGGAACTTCCAACATATTTTGTAACTTCTGCGGTGAAAAAGGAGGGAAGAGATGAGGTGCTGGAGTTCATTGAGCAATTAAACCAACAGTTTTACGAATATCACCACGCGAAATAAGTTTTGCAGGTAAGTAGTTAGAAAAAGAAGAAGAAGTGGCTCGCATGGCGTTTTTCACCTTGATGGGAGCAAAAAAATTGTCATTCCTTCTTCTAGGGGCTGTTCTTAGATAGGATAGAAACTGTTAAATCAGACAAAACATAAAAAGAATCACTAAATATGAGTGATAAGCAAATAGACCAATCTTACGTTATTCCTGAAATCAGGGATTGGCCGATCTACAAATTGGCCAATGATCGAGAAAATTTCATCAAGGAAGTCACCGAGTTTACAGTGGCTAGGATTAAGCAGACGAGGAAGGATAAATTGAGTGAGGAACTAGCGAAGGTCATTTATTTGGAGAGGATAAGGACGAAGGAACAGCCTTGGCGCGTGGATCCTCCTCATGAAATTAATTATTGGAATCGTTTGCATCGTCAGCTTGTAAAAAAGTCTTTGGATAAGGGTGCGGAGATAGCTGCGGGGAATAACGACGAGATATTAAGAAGTATAGCTGAACGCTATGCGGAAGAAATAGCAGGAGATTTTAAAACGGGAACTTATCAATTTGCTCGTCGTTTCTTGACTTCGGGGCTTAATCGATTGCTGAATACGGCTTCTAATCGGAATCTAAAACGAATTTTTAGTGCTCGCTATAAGGTGAGGGAACGCCTGAAAATCCATGGCGAACTTGAATTGATTCGTACCTTAACGACCAAGGGGAATATTATTCTAGTTCCTACGCATTTTAGTAATCTGGACTCTATTATGTTGGGTTGGGCTGCGGATAGTATCGGTTTACCAGCGTTTTCTTATGGAGCGGGGTTGAATTTGTTTAATACGGGGATCTTGGCTTATTTTATGAATCGCCTTGGCGCTTATAAGCTGGATCGTCGAAAGAAAAATGCTATTTATTTAGAAACGTTGAAGGCATTTTCTAACCTTTCCGTTCAGCGGGGTGTACAGAGTCTCTTCTTCCCAGGAGGAACTCGTGAACGTTCTGGTACGATTGAGAAAAAACTAAAAATGGGGCTTTTGGGTACGGTTACGGAAGCTCAACGCTCCTTGTATCAACAAGGTAAAGAGGACAAACTCTTCATTGTACCTATAGTCATTGGCTATAATTTTGTTTTAGAGGCGGAAAGTTTGATTGGAGACTATTTAAAAAAGACAGGAAAAGAACTTTATGTCTCTGAACGAACAGGGACTAGTGTTTGGGGTATTTTAAAGTTTTTGTGGAAATTCTTTTCAGCCTCTTCTGAGATTCAACTATCCTTCGGAAAACCTTTTGATGTCTTAGGCAACTTCGTCAATGAGAAGGGAGAGAGCTTGGATAGCAGGGGGAATGTGGTCTGCGTTAAAGAATATTTCCAATCGAATGGTGTTATTTCTACCAACTTGCAACGGGATATGGAATACACTAAAATACTTGCAGACAAAATAATAGAACGTTTTCACAAGGAGAATATTGTTCTTTCTAGCCACATCGTGGCATTTACAGCGTTCAATATTCTTAAGGCTAGAAATCCGAACTTAGATTTGTATGGTGTTTTGCGGATTCCTCCAGAGGAAAGGGTCATTTCAAAGGATGACTTTTTTAATGCGGTTAAGGCTTTGCTTGATTTATTGGAGATTATGGAAAAGGAAGAACGACTTAAAATCACCGAGACGATTCGAAGTCGCGATGTAAATAAGATCGTCAGCAACGGCATTAAAAATATGGGGATTTATCATCCTAAAGCTCCTTTAACATACAACCAGGAGGGGAATCTTTTTAGTGAGCATTTACAATTGCTTTTTTATTATCATAATCGTCTTTTGGGGTATAATTTAGCTAGTAAAATTCGATGGGCGGATTTTTAGAAAAGGTATGATGTATGATGGTAATGCTAAAATTGGACTTGTTGTCAACTTTTGGCTGTGGACGAACTCTAGTTTAAAAAGGAGTTAGCGAAGAATTTGAAATTACCCGCGAACATTAGCGTAGGTTTAGGACGTCATTCATTCCATAAAATCCTTTTTTCCCGATAATCCACTCGGCTGCTAAGATGGCTCCTCTTGCAAAACCTTCTCTGCTTTTAGCGGTGTGCTTAATTTCAATGTCATCGATAGCGGAGGAATACGTGACGAGATGCGTACCTGGCGTTTTTCCTATTCGCTCTGAGGTAATGGGGAGCTCGTTTGTAGCTGCGTTGTCTCCTTTTTTCCAAGAATCAATTCTTTCTAGGTTTTCGACGATATCTTCTCCTAGGGAAATGCCTGTTCCGCTAGGTGCGTCTATTTTCTGGGTATGGTGAATTTCATGAACGGAAGGTCGATATTGAGGAGCAGCATCCATAAATTGCGCAAGTCGTTTATTTAAAGCGAAAAAGATATTCACGCCGATGCTAAAATTGGAAGCATATACGAAGCCTGTCTCTTGGTTTTCTGCCATTGTTTTTGCTTCCTCTAGATGTTCTAACCATGCTGTAGTACCTGAAACTACGGGTACTTTATTCTCCAAGCAAATTTTTATATGGTTAAAAGCCGATTTTGGGTGACTAAAGTCAATTGCTACGTCTATATTTTTGAGCGCGTTGCGATCTAGAGCGTCTTTGTTTGAGCTACTAATGCGTAGTCCAATAGTATATTTTTTTTGAAATGCAATTTTTTCAATGGTTTGGCCCATTTTGCCGTAGCCTAGAATTGCGATATTCATAATCTATTTATTAGTAAATTGTGACAAATAATTTGTATCTTTAGTAGTCTTCTCGCGAAACAATCCCATTAAAAGACAGTATACTACATTCATTAGATTGAGTTATCACTTAAATTTGATAAATCCGAACAAGTATAACACCTTTTTTTCAGAAATAAAACAACTAGCCTTATGAAAAAGTATTTAGTTGAGTTCATTGGAACTTTCTTTTTGGTATTGACCATTGTGATGGCGGTCAATGGAGGTGCTGGCGCGATGGCTCCTGTAGCTATTGGTTTGGCACTTATGGTCATGGTTTATGCAGGTGGTCACATATCAGGTGCTCACTATAATCCTGCGGTAACTTTAGCCGTTTGGATGCGTGGCAAACATGAAACCAAAGAGATTCTTCCTTATATGGGGGCTCAATTTGTGGGTGGTGCTTTAGCTGCTCTTGTTGGTGCTGTTTTACTAGGTGGTATGGGAGCTGAGAGCCCTTCACCTGCTGTTATTCCTGTAGTTCCTTCTTTGATTGCTGAGTTATTAGGAACCTATGCTATTGCTTATGTTGTTCTTAATTTAGCGACTTCGAAAGATCATCCGAATAACTCCTTCTATGGATTGGCTATTGGTCTTACCGTTACTGCTATGGCTTATTCGCTTGGTGGTGTATCTTTAGGCGCCTTCAACCCTGCTGTTGCCCTTGGTATTTCTGTTGCTGAAATGAGCGATTGGAGTAATATTTGGATCTTTTTAGTAGCGAACTTAGCTGGTGGTGCTTTAGCTGCCTTGACATTCAACTTCGTGAAGAATGAAAGCGACGACTAGGAAAGCATAATAACCTGAGATTAATAATTAATTAAGCGTTATTGTTAATGACACATATCGCTTTTTAATTTCAGTATATGAACTTATAACGCACGATTCCTTTATTTGGAATGGTGCGTTTTTTTTTGCAATACTTAACCATATAAGAAACATAAGACTTATAAGCTTTCATATAAGGACCGCCACAAGCACCTCACTCCTCGATCCTCTTTTTCAAGTACTGAATTATTAGATTCGCTACATTTTTTCCTGCCACGGCTTGTCCTTCCATAGACGAGAAGCTAGATTCCATCGCATTGGTGTAAAATAAACCGTCCGCAAGCTTGAATGGCGGCCATTCTTTCATGGGTTCTAACCTAGTATATGCTTTCCAATATTGCGTTTTCGTTCCTTTTCGCTCTATAAAAATGGAATCTAATAAGCTCTTGGGCAATTCTTTTGGAGAAAACAGCTTATATATTGATAAATCCCAATCTGGTGCGTAGGATACAGCGGCAAGCGAATAAAAAGGCAAGGATTTATTTTCTACCGTAAAAACATAGTTGGGCATTCCTTCTTCTATTCCAAAGTAGGAAGGATTTACTTTTCCTGCCACAAAAGTTGCATAGTTGTCCATATAATGCCGATCCCTTTTTACTTGAATTGGGATATTCATGGTGGTTAAATCCAAGGGACAAGCGATAACGACGATATCAAAAGTGTCTGTTTTTCCTTGACTATCAGCGATAAGATATTGAGGTCGATCCTCTTCTAGAAACTCCCGAATATCTAGGACTTCATGGTTTAAGCGGAGATTTATTGATGATTCTTCAAGTACTTTCTTGGCCATTTGATCATTTCCACCTTTCACAGAAGCCAAATAGCCTCCAGCCAATCCTCCTCCAGCCAAAGAAATCAAATTGGTTAAGGCATTTACTTTGGCATCTTGTGCATAATTTACTCTCGAGATTCCGTTAATAAACTCTTCTACCGTTGGCTTGGAAATTCCTTGTTCCTCAAAATAGGTGTAACTATCGACTTGTGTTAACTCATATAGTCCCAGTTTTTTATAAAAATCTTCTGGGGTGTCAAATGCTCCACCATTATTTAAGAAAGGGTATAGTTGTTCCCATTCGACCAACGTTGATTTCACAATTTTACTTAGTGCAGGCAAGGATTGATAACGCCATAGGAGTTGCAAATCGGCTATGGTCGAATTGGCTGATAATTGGATTCTGAATTTTTCACCATCCCAAATCCCTAAGGGACTTCCTTTTTGTTTGCCCCTGTGCGGCTCAATTTCCTCCAAATTATAGTGTTGGATGATGTCTCGTAAAAAATAATTACTAGAATGTAATAAGGTACCTCCTTGTTCTAGATGACCGCCTCCTAGAGAATCGATTTTCATCCGCCCTCCTACGGTTTTATTTTTCTCGTAGACGGTAATTTTTACGTGGTCTTTTATGGTATTGTTTAGAAAGAAAACGGTGCTTGCACTCGAAATTCCTGAGCCTACTACAGCGATTTTTACCGAAATTCCTTGCGGCAAGGAGCGATCATACTTATCTTTGCTTGCTAAATACTCCGCAAAACGATCTGTCGCTTCTTCTTCTTGAAAAAAGAAAAATCGAATCCCCACGATAAGTATTAAGAAAAGAAAGAATCCAACCAATAACTTCTTCATAGTTGTGCATATTTATCTTGTAGTACAAGCAATGTACTCAAATTACTTCGTCTAAGTAGTTAATATGTGGATAATTTTACAGCGAAAAATTATTTAGTCGAAAAAAAGCCCTTAATTTGTTTATTATTGTTGAATTGTCCATTTCTAAATCAATTGAAAATGTGGGAAAATATCCAAGCTTACTTAGCGATCACAAATCCAGTTTACTACGCACTCCCTATTTTTGCGATCTTGACGGGACTGGAATTGTATGTCAATTATAGAGAACGAAGAGGAGCTTACGAGTTTAAAGATGTGTTGGGGAGCTATGGCATGGGGATTGGTTCTTTATTCATTGATGTGGTATCAAAATCTACTGCACTTGCTGTTTTTTTCCTTGTTTATCAATATCGTTTGGTGGATGACTGGTTGACTTTTCACTGGTGGGCTTGGGTCTTGCTGCTGTTTGCCGATGACCTGTCATTTTATGTTCATCATCGGACATCCCACACCGTACGTTTGCTTTGGGCTGCTCATGTCAATCATCATTCCTCCCAGCATTTCCATTTAATTACGGCTATTCGACAGAGTTGGACGGAAGTATTATACAAGTATAGTTTTTATGTTTGGTTAGCCTTTTTGGGTTTCCATCCAGTGATGATAATTATGCAAATCTCTATCAGTCTAATTTATCAATTTTGGACACACACACAGTTTATAGGCAAACTACCTCCACTTATTGAATTTATTTTCAATACGCCTTCACACCACCGCGTCCATCATGGTTCGAATATTAAGTACTTGGATAAGAATCATGGCGGTATTTTTATCATTTGGGATCGTCTTTTTGGTACTTTTCAAGAAGAATTGGAAGAGGAGCCTGTCGTTTATGGTCTTGTAACGAACATCAATACGTTCAATCCTATCAAAATTGCTACACACGAATTTGCAAGTATAGCGCAGGACGTATGGCATGCCCCTGGCTTGATGAATAAACTAAAATACATCTTTTATCCTCCTGGGTGGAGCCATGACGGAAGTCGTATGACGTCGAAGGAATTGGTAGCTAATGAGCAACGAAAAAGGCTATCAAAAGAGTGAAGTCGTAGAAGCGGCTATCGAACTATACTACGGCATTCGATTCAATAATTTTTTAAAAATCATATTTTTATTGAACTAACGAACAATCCTATTATCTTTGCTGCGTTAATCATTCATTATGAAACGAATATTAGACATTGATACTTGGAATCGTAAGGAACATTATCATTTTTTTTCTGGTTTTGATGAGCCTTTTTCTGGGCTTACAACGGAAGTAGATGTGACTAGGGCTCAACGGTTTTGCAAGGATAAAGGGATAAAATTTTCACTTTATTATTTACACAAATCCATGCTGGCCTCTAATGCCGTTGAGGCATTTCGTTACCGAATTGAGGGGGAACAGGTTGTCATTTATGATAAGATTCATGGAACGATGACGGTCTTGAGATCAGACAAAACCTTTGGTTTTACCCATTTTGAATTTCATGTTGATTTCGAGGCTTTTGCAGTAGCAGCAGAGCAATCTATTCAAATGACTAAGCAGTCTTCTGGATTATGCTTTAACGAAAAAAACCAACGTGCTGATAGTATTCACTATACAACTTCTCCTTGGTTTGGGTTCTCAAGCCTTTCTCATGCAAGAGATTACAAATTTAAGGATAGCACGCCAAAGATTGCTTTTGGTAAGTACAAGATGGTCAATGGACACTTAATGATGCCGGTCTCCATCCATGTGCATCACGGGTTAATGGATGCTTACCATATTTCCTTATTTTTAGATAATTTCCAGCAGAATTTGAATCAATTTTAAAGTATTGACCATGACGCGTATTCAGTTGAATTTTAAGGAGGATGAAGAGCATCCATCTTTTTCAGAACAGGAGAAATCAGCTATTGAGGCTGCTGCTAAGGACTTGCAACGAGTGGTGAATAGTGAGGCATTTCGTCTTGGTGTAGTTCGTTATTCTTTCAAGCCTAAAGTGGGGCGTAGAAAGTATTATTTTCGAATGAACAAAGGGAAATCAAGGCAAGAGATTTATAAAATGCTGATTACAGGACAGGATAACTATGAAACGAAGCGAGATTATACGTTAAATTTCTTGGTAAAGCCCTTTGAGCGAAAGTTTGATGCTCAAGGAGGTACGGCTGGTTTTACTCGTCCTGATACGCAGTTTATTTTCCTCAATAAAGCTTACTTAACCTACTACATTCATAATTATCCTTCTGCTGTTTATTTGCCGTCTTTTGCAGGAACTTTGCTGCATGAGTATTGTCATAATCTTGGATTTTCTCATCGTGGTAATCGTTCTTCAGCGTACAATCAAAAAACAGTGCCTTATGCTGTAGGGAACTTAGTCGTTAAGCTACTTCGTGAAATTCAAGAAGAAGAATTTGAGTTTACGGAGGAAGTGGTCGCTAATTTGGAGGAGAAGTTCTCTTTAGAGCGATTTTGTGCTTGATTCTTCTTTGCGCGTTATTTACCATATAAGGCATTTAAGAAGTTTTAAGATTTTCATATAAGTCTAGATAAAACATGTAAAAAACGAATGACATTACCAAAAATCTAACTAAGGTAAATGAAATATAAGACTAAGTACATCATCCAAGTTCTTCTTTTTCTCCTTCTCTTTTCTTGCAAGGATGTGAAAGAGCAACACCTCCCCCCTACCCTTCCTCAAGATGGAACAATAACTTACAGTAAAAATTTTTCGATTGAGAAACAAGGAGAAAATACCCTATTGACGGTGCGGAATCCTTGGAAAGGTGCTAAAGTTGCTTTTAGCTATCTGACTTACCCAAGAGGTAGCCAACCTCCTAAACCTCAAGATAATGTTATCTTAATTCCAGTACCTATTCGCTCCTTAGCTTGTATGTCCACGACACACATTGGATTACTTAATTTCCTTGGTATGGATAGTTTAGTTACTTCGATGTCGGGAACGAAGTATGTTTATAATGAAGCTGTTAGGCAACGAATCCAAGCAGCCACTATCAAAGAATTGGGGCATGGAGATGGCTTAAATTATGAATTGCTGGTAGAATCTAATCCTGATGTGGTCTTGACCTATGGAATGAGTGAGGACAATAATATCAAAAAACTTCAAGAAATAGGTCTTAAGCCTGTTGTCATTGCGGAATATATGGATGCTTCGCCGCTTGGCCGTGCGGAATGGGTAAAGTTTCTAGCAGTTTTGACTGGTCAAGAAGTTTTGGCGGCACAGAAATTTGAGGAGATAGCAAAGGAGTATGAACGGTTAAAAGACATGGCTCAACAAGTACCGACTAAGACCAAGGTATTTACAGGTATGGGGTTCAAGGGGAATTGGCATGTTCCAGAAGCAGACAGCTATGTCGCTCAAAGTATTGCAGATGCTGGAGGTGATTATTTATGGAAAAACCATGCAGGTTCAGGCAGTATTATGCTGGATTTCGAAGCCGTTTTTGACCGCTCACAAGAGGCCGATGCTTGGATTAATGTGGGGATGGTAAAAAGTTTGAAGGATATTCGGGAGGTGGATGAACGATATACTCATTTCCTTGCCTGGAAAAAAGGGAATGTTTTCAATGGTAGTGCTAGGGTTTCTGATAATGGAGGCTATGACATTTATGAATCAGCAGTCGTTAATCCTCACCTTGTTTTGCAGGATTTAATTCGTATTTTTCATCCTAAATTATTGCAGGAAGGAGATTGGGTTTACTATGAACAATTGCTTTAGAGTATCCCCCTACATTTTTAATAAAAAATATTGAACAAAAAAAAGACATATTACAGGGAATTCGCATTGCTTATAGCGCTTTGTTTGCTGTTTTTTTGCTTGAATATTGGTTTGGGGTCGGTATCGATTCCACTATCCCAAGTTTTGAGCATTTTAGCAGGTATTGAGGCGGAAAAGGCTTCTTGGGCGACCATTGTATGGGATTTTCGATTTCCTAGGGCTATGACGGCTTTATTGGCTGGAGCGGGACTTTCTTTGAGTGGTTTGATGATGCAGACTTTGTTCCGAAATCCAATCGCAGGCCCTTATGTACTAGGGATTAGCTCTGGGGCTAGTTTGGGGGTTGCTTTATTAGTTTTAGGTACTGGAGTGCTTGGGGTAGAACACTATTTTGATCCGCTGAACCATTGGAACATGGCTATTTTCAGTATTTTAGGCGCTAGCTTCGTCTTGATGCTGGTCTTGGCGGTTTCATTTCGTGTTCGCGATGTAGCGACTTTGCTAATTGTCGGATTGATGTTTGGGAGCCTTGTCGGTGCTTTGGTTACAGTACTTCAATATTATAGTGGGCAGGAAGAATTGAAGCGGTTTGTACTCTGGGGTTTTGGGAGCCTTTCGGGGGTTACTCATGAGGAACTCTGGCTTTTATTTCCCATTATTCTCTTCGGTATTCTTTGGACTTTTGGCCTTGGCAAAACCTTAAATTTACTACTTCTTGGAGAAGGGTATGCGCATAGTTTAGGGCTTTCACTGCTGAGTTCTCGTATTAGCATTATTGGTGCTACCGCCTTGATGACGGGAACGATAACCGCTTTTTGTGGGCCTTTGGCCTTTCTAGGGATTGCGGTTCCCCATTTGGCTAGGATGCTGACTAAAACACAACAACATCGGGTGCTTATTCCTGCTACGTTATTGATGGGAAGTATCTTGCTTCTAGGTTGTGATATCTTGGCACAGCTTCCTTTTTTTGAACAAAATTTGCCGATTAATGCGGTGACCTCTTTGGTAGGAGCGCCTGTTGTGATTCAACTTATTTTGCGAAGGAAGACGCTATAAACGTAGATCTAGATCTTTTAGTTGTAAAAAAATGTCCTGCCAATATTGAAATTGACAGGACATTTCTATGTTTCTCAAGTGATTAAACGATTATCACGTTTAACTCAGCTTCGAAAGTGCTTCGTTGATATTCTTCTCCATACGTGCTAATACATTGTCGGTATTGTCTTTCACAAACTTTTTACCTGTGATGTATTGATAAAGCTCAATGTAACGCTCGGAA
>JAHDHB010000172.1 GCA_020631545.1 Saprospiraceae bacterium
CGAGTTTTTTCCTGCTTGCGAATCTGTCTCTGCTATATGGTTAAAAATCAACGTTATGAGGTGCCGTCATAATGATAATTACTACGGCTTCGCCGCGATGTATTAAATTCTTCCATTTTGTTGTTTTTTAAATACGAAATTTTAAGTAAAAAAATTGTTTTACGAGTTTTTTTGACTGTTTTCTTAGGTTGAAAGTTAACGTTTTTCACGCCCAATTTTCGCCAAAACGGTAACTCCTAATTCGTCATTCTTAATTTTTAACTAATGGCGCAGCCATCTTTTACACTTTTATCTGAAATTTAGTAAATAGGTTTTAACCTAACAGCTTGCTCTGAATTACGAAAGGTTCTATCAATCCTCAAATTTTAAACGACAATAAGTTATCTTTGCAAAATTCGTGGAACGAATACTATTTATTCAAAAGCAAAGGCATTTTTAAAAACGACATATAATAATGAGCGACAATCAGTTTTACCCATTGACTATCAAAAAGGTAAAAAAAGAAACGCCAGACGCGGTATCTCTTACATTTAATATCCCAGAGGAACTAAGAGAAACGTTTTCTTACAAACATGGTCAATATCTTACCTTAAAATTTAATTTAAAGGGGAAAGAAGTACGCCGTGCTTATTCCTTCTGTAGTAGCCCTACTGCTGATGATGCACCTTCTGTAGCCATCAAACGAGTAAAAGGAGGTTTGGTATCCAACCATATCAATGATCACCTAAAAGCAGGAGATACCGTAGAGGTAATGCCTGCAAATGGGCGGTTTTTTACTGAACTGAACGTGCAAAACCGAAAAAACTACTACTTGTTTAGTGGAGGGAGCGGGATTACTCCAATGATGTCTATCTTAAAAACTGTTCTAGAAGAAGAACCTAAGAGTACAGTTTATCTTCTTTATGGGAATCGTGATATGGAGTCCATTATTTTTAAGGAAGAATTGGAAGCTATCGAAAAACGATATAACAGTCAACTGCACATTGAACATGTTCTTGAAAATCCTCCATTTACAAAAGAAGGCGGATTTATGGGAATGTTTGCTAAGAAAAAAGTGCTTTGGGATGGTTACACTGGATTGATTAAAGCAGATATCGTTGATGATTTTCTTCAAAGATATCCTACAGATGGCTTTGATTCTGAATATTTCATCTGCGGCCCTGGCCCCATGATGACCGTGACGAAGGATGCTTTAGAAAAACGAGACCTCGATCAGAAGAAAATCCATTTGGAGGTGTTTAGCAGCTTAAGTGGCTCCGATGATAAGGCTAAGGGAAAGGCCATTTCAGGGGAAGCGAAAAAAGTGATCGTTCACTTAGATGGAAAAACGCATGAGGTTGAGGTGAAGGCTAACGAAAGCATCCTAGATGCTTTGTTGAAACTAGAGGTAGATGCTCCTTATTCTTGTACGAGTGGCGCTTGTGCTACTTGCATGGCGAAGGTGCTGAAAGGAAAGGTTGAAATGGATGCTTGCTTCGCTTTAGATGATGATGAAGTTTCTGAGGGCTTAGTACTTACCTGCCAGTCACATCCTGTATCTGATGATGTAGAGGTTACTTATGCTGTAGATTAAGCTGAAACGATTTAAGTTAATTTTTATAGACCGTAAGGTGGTGTTCTTCGCACTATTTTACGGTTTTTAGTTTGTGAGGGGATACTCCATATTATGATAGCAGCTTTGCCGCCTTAGTTTTTCACCGGTGAGATTCTGCGCAACAACGGTAGGATACTATAAACGTTTTTTGACTTCGCTCAATTTTTATGCTTCTTGTCGTCTGCGATAGTTATCGTGAGTAGAGGGATTTACTTTTTTAAGGGTAAAAGTCCTTATACTCTATGCCCTCTACTCTCTACCTTGATGGTAGTAGGTATCTACTGTAAAAAATTGAGGTTTTACTAAAAAGTTATTATTTTTGGCAAAAAATACATATTTTGAAAGAAGAGCATACACGAACGATTGATCATGATGGAAATTGGAAGCAATTAATCCATAATTTACCCTTTGATTTTTTTGCTTTCTTTTTGCCTGAAATTTATCCAGATATTGATAAAAATACCAAGCCGGTCTTTATAGACAAAGAATTTCATAAGCTGGTAAAAGATTTCTTGAAATCAGGAGTGACTATCAAGGATAAATTGGTGAAAGCGAAGTATCTAAACGGTGATGATTGCTGGTGCGTTATTCATATCGAGGTGCAATCTAGTTTCGAAACGGATTTTGCCAAGAGGATGTACCGTTATTTTATTCGTCTTTTTGACAGGGATTATAAAAACATCGCTGCTATAGCCATTTATACGAACGATGATATACCTCAAAACTACAAAACGTTTGAGTTTGTCCAGCCTTATGCAAAAGTTATCTATGAATTTGGTGTCTACAAAGTGAATGATGCAGACGAAGAAGAACTCTTAAAATCCTCGAATCCTTTCGCTTTAGCCGTCTTGGCCTGCAAGTATATTAATAAATCGAAGGGAAATAACGACTTGCGGTTGCAATTTAAGCGGAAGTTGTTTAAATTAGCCTTAGAAAGGAATTACTCGAAAGAACAAATCGGTTATTTGATTAAATTCATTGAATTTATGTTAGTGCTTCCTAACGATATAGAAAGACAATTAAAACATGAATTCCTCCTAACTCACGGAAAAATGGCAAGTACAACTCCTATATTACCAAAAGATTACGATTATCCTTTACCAGATTTCATTCACCGTCTAGTTCATGGTATTGGAATAGACGAAAGAATTGAAAAGGCAGCAGAAAAGGCACGTAAAAGAGCTCAAAAGGAAGCAGAAAGAGCTCAAAAGGAAGCAGAAAGAGCTCAAAAGGAAACGGAAAGAGCTCAAAAGGAAACGGAAAGAGCCCAAAAGGAAACGGAAAAAGCACGTAAGGCTGAAGAAAAACTTCAACTAGTAAAAGCTAATCAAATTTCTTCGATTAAGAAGTTGATTGCTCTAGGCTTTACCGTGGAGCAAATTTCAGAAATACTTAGTCTTCCTGTTGATGAAGTTCGGAGTGTGTTATAGGTATTTAAAATACAAAATTTTAATTAAAAAAGATATTTAAAATAAGTTTAATTGTTGTTTAGCTGAATTCATATTGATTACCCTTCGAGTGATTTAGGAAGATAATTAGCACAAATTCAGCTAAATAAAGCTATATTCCTTAACCTTCCTTCTACGGTCATATTCCTTCAACAAATTCTAAAAAGACTTTTTTGTGAAGCTCGATATCCATAGTAGGGGAAAGCGCTACACGAGCAATATAATCTTTGTCGCCTTCTTTCGTTGTTCCTTGAGTAGAAGTAGCCGGTATCGTCCAATAACATCCCTTTAACTGGCCATAGCTCACACAATACTTACTTTCCTTTGGGATTTTGGTGATCATTAAACGGATCAATTTGTGATTTAATGCTCTTTTATAAGCTTCTTTTTCTTCCGCTGAATTGCCTTTGGTGGGCAAATCTAAGGAAAACACGGAAGGGGTAAATCCTTGTTTCGCCAACTCTTCCGACACAAAATTGATTTTGGCAGTAGGTAAAGTGTCCTTGATGAAATTTACAAATTCACGGGTATTCTTATAAGCGTCATGAATTCGCTGATTCATGGAAGGCAATTGTTTGGCTAATATTTCCACTTGGAGACTGGTCGCTTCATTATCACAAAGTCTTAGGTGCAGTTCAATATTGCGCATCAAAGCTTCCGTTTTTTTATTGGCTACACAGTAGCCCGCAGTGCATAATCCACCACTTGGAAATTTAGAGCCACTAGCATAGGAAATAGTCCGAACCGTTGAGAGCATTTCACCTTCTCCTAAAAAGTGTACATTAGGACAAAAGGTTTGATCTAAAATAAAAACGGGATCGATAGCACGTTCGCCTTTGCTTGTTTTACGGGCTGCGCTCAAAACTTCTTTCAATTTTATAAGATCTGGAACTTCAACCCTAGGATTTGTTGGGATTTCAGCGATGATGTAAGGAATCGCATCTTCCTGCGCTATTTTATCTAATACGATGGCAATACTTTGAACCATATCATAGTCTCCATCAACAGGTAAATCCACCACTTCAACCTTATCAATACAAGCTGCAACTCGTCTCGCTTGGTCATTGGTTCCACCATAGCAATTTGGTGGTACAATAAATTTGATCGCCTTTCCTTTATGATTCTCTTGGGCATGGTGAATTAATCCCATCATAATCGCATATTGGATAGATAGACCACTGGAACCAAGTAGCGCCCTTGTTGTTGTACCAGTCATAGAAGCACTTGAATCTAAAACCAAGGCTAGCCTCTGCTCTCTCTAGGAGTAAAAGAAGAGGATTCGATGAGCGACTTTAAAGCGGCAAGGCAATTGGCTGGCGTCATCGCTATAGTCTCTCTTCTTCTTACATGCTGAATTGCAGGAATATAACTTTCGTTTTGTTCACCATTGATTAACAGAATGCTACCAAGGTCTTTATGGGTATTGATAAAAAAGTCAATGTTGGGTGAGATAGCGACTTTACCAATTTCATTTTGCTCTGCAATAAAAATAGTACTGCCGTTATAAAGAGAAATGTCGGAAGCTTTCTCTACCTGTTTTAATTCAAATTTATAGCCATAAACACGCTTTAGTACCTCTACGTCAAAATCGGGGGATTGAGCAGTATAAATGATTTGGGTGTTTTTATTATCTAATAAATTTTTTCTCAGAATAGCTAAAATCGGAATCGTCTTAGAGGAAAAACTGATTACATTTTTTGCTTGTAACTGATGCAAGTGAGCAATTCCCCATTCGAGTATACAAGATAGAGGATGTCCTAATCGAATATAGTCAAAAGCGGTGGGTAATTCATTAAGTGCTGATGCTTTCGAGTTATTATCCTCAAACAAGATTTCAAACTGTTGAATGAATTGCGTTTTAGCCAATTTTTCCTCAAAAATATCTAGTCGATGAGTGGTCAGATTCAACCAATCCGTTGGCATATTTTTTAATACCGCTTTAAGGTAATTTAACATTTTATGGTTCTCCATGATTTCTTTTTTATATAGGCTCCTATATCCGTCAATTTATTTTGAAAGGCTTAAAAGATAAGGGCAGCACGGGCAAAGATAAAGAGTAAAATTCAGGGAGAGAAGGAAGCGAATAAAAATTGTTCAATTTTAATAAGGCGTCTTTAAGGAGTGAAAAGAGGACGCGTTAAAGGTGATTTTGAAGTATAATCTTTTTAGTGTCATGTCAAGTGAGAATATCCGTTAGAAACCGACATTTATAGTTTGACATGAGACTAGGGCATAAATCGAACTGCGTTTTTTGACTAGAGCATACGTTCAGCTATAAGCTTTAATAAAAAAGTTTCTCGCTCAATGGACATCCCTTTTTTATCACTTGTAGCCATTGTTTTTTCATTATGTTTTATGGCTTCATGAATATTTATCCATAAAGCTTTCATGCCGTTGTTTGTTTCGTAAGATTCCAATTTTGAAGCACCAAGCTCCTTGTTAACCTCGCAAGTATAGCAATAAGAAATCATGTGTTGAATATCATAATCAGGCTTATACCATGGTCTGTACTCTTCGTAAGTGCCAAAGGGTTTTATGTTTTTAATGCCTTGGGCACCCGTTTCTTCACTAAGCTCGCGCATCATCCCTTTGACTTTATCTTCCCCCAATTCTAAGCCTCCGCCAGGTAGACTGTAGTCCTCATACCTCGCGGTATAAAGTAGCAAAATGGTCGTACCTTGAACGGCGATACTCCTAGTAGCGAACCTGGTGAAAATTGATTTATTCTCTAAGGTTTTTATTTCGGGATGATAATGAGTCTTTAATACCTGCATTTAGAAAGTCTGTATTTTTATGCAAATATAGACTAAACTAGCCCAATAAAGAACAATCCATAGCAGCAAAGTCGAAAATTACGAAGTAGAGGTGTTTAGAAAAAAATTATGATTGAAAAAGCTCAAAATCTGATGGTGTGAATCTATTAGAGAATAAGTTGTTATAAGATTAAAATGGGATTCTATCGTGTGGAATGTCATGACCAACACCAAGAACATCTCTGATTTATGATTTTACCTCAATCCAAAAATGTACTAATGATATGATTTTACTTGAAATTGTTTTGTGCATAGAAGTGAATTTTGACACCTCAGCATAATACTGATCATACGAAGACCACCTGTGGGAGCCATATCAAATTTATCAAGAATGTTTATTGCCGAAGAGGTTATATATGGTTGCAGGATAGCACACTTTTATTTGTTATTACAATATATTGATAGTTGGAGTCGCTGGTTTTGCTTTTGCACAATATACCTCTGAATCATCCTAGAAAAACTTTACCATTAGAAAATACAAATAATAAAACGCCATATAACTGCCCCCTTTGTACCGCATGAGGTGATTATCGCCTCGCCTCATTGCGCACAAAGCTTTGGTCATTTCGTATTTTTTTGCTCAAATTAGGAGGATGTACCTCCTGAACTGCGGGCGATACGGAAACCGAGAATTCCACGACTTACGCTAGGGCCACGCCAATGGCGGAATGTTATTGAGCAATGACGTGAGGGGCTGTTCCAGCCACCGCCGCGACCGACGCGCCGAGAACCATCTTGCAGTCCCCAAACATTTGAATTTTTAGAAACATTTAATTTTTTATAAGATTTGTAGCTCCCCCAGTCATTGCACCACTCCCATACATTACCACTCATATCGTATAGTCCCAGTTCATTAGGCTTTTTTTGCCCTACCTCATGAGTTTTATCACCTGAGTTATTGTTATACCAGCCCACCTCGTCCAAATTGTCACTACCGCTGTATAAGAAGCCTTTAGATTCCTTTCCGCCTCGTGCGGCATACTCCCATTCTGCCTCCGTAGGTAGTCGGTAGCCATCGGCTTTATAATTAATATCCACCTCTTTCCCGGTTCTTTTATACACGCACTCATAGCCCCATAAATCGCTCAGCCAGTTGCAATAAGCTATCGCATCGTACCAGCTTACATTCATAACTGGACGTTGGCCTCTTCCCCAGCCTCTGTCTTCTAGTGGTTTTCGTTTCGTAGCCTCACAAAAGGCATCGTATTGGGCAAAGGTTACGGGGTATTTCCCTATTGCAAAATTATCTACAATGATCTCGTGTACAGGGAGTTCTCTAGAGTGGGCTTCGGGGTCTATGATGAGAAGGTAGCGAATTCCTCCTCTCCTAAATTCTTCGATCAGGTTCGCATTAATTACGGTATTTGCCTCCATTTTTTCTTCAAAACCGAAATTAATAGTCCAAGAAACAGATATTGCTAATTTTTGCCCTAGAAGCTTGGGATAGTTTTCAGGAACTAAGGGGATGTGGAGGTAGCCGCCTCGGTGGTAGGTGGCGCCTTGGATTAAAAGCATTTCTGGAGTATGGCCCTTGTTGTATGCTGCCACCTTTATAGGAATATTGTAATTAATCACAATGGGACGCATCGGAATATCCCTATTTGTACGATAATCATAATAATATCTATTCCTTTCAAATAAAGTTACAATTTGATCCTCTGGTAAATACAATGCATTTTTAGGCACGGTGTCCATATAAATCCGATAACTAAGTAGAGGTCTAGTTTCACGGAAGCTAGAAAAAATATCATTTAATGTATTTCTAAGCGTACTAAGAAATTCCGTTTTATTGGTTCCCCGTACCGACACGCGGAGCTTTGTTCCTTTATCTTCTACTAGAGCCAAAGCACCTTTTCCATCCTCTAATACAACTCCATAGCGCCATATGATAGCTTGTTTATCAAGCTTCTTTATTTGCTGATGATGACGAACAATCAATCTAGGAATAATATTAGGAGGTAAAGTACGATCAGCTTCATACTTGAGTACCAAGCTTTTTTCGGAAAAATATGGGAGAATCTCAGGCCGGTCTTCATTAAGCAAATGAGGGATAATCAAACGTTTGTCTTCTGTCTCGTAACCTAATTCATAAACCTTAATTAAGTTAAATAAAAAATAATGTTGTACTTTTGGGAAGCGAATCTTATTATATTCAAAGACTTTTGAGAAATCATTCAAAGATACAAATGGTTTCCTCTGATTATTCGCCCAATTGATAATAGAATAGACACCTTGACTAACCCAATTTGAAGAAAGAATAAAATCCTTCCCTATATCTTCATACCACAGACAAACACCTAAAGCATGAAACGCATTAAGCATTTGCTTAGAATCTCTAATGCCGTATTCTTGTGCAATTCCTAGAAATTCTGCCATCAAAATAAATTCTTTCCCTTTTGCAAACCTATGCTCAATTTCTCTTTTAACTTGATAGTAACTAGTAGGAAATGAATTATGCTTCCATGCGGGATTATTTTTAACAAAATCTATTACTTCCTTTCTAAATTCGGTTAAAGCAACTATATCCTTACTTAGGTTAAAGCTATAAAATCCTGCTATGGAGTAATCATCCTTTAAAGCATTGATTGGAATATGCACTTCATGGGTATCTCTCTTATTAACGAGGATTAACACCTGAGAGCTATCGCCATAATTTTTCACGGTATCCAGCCAGTAAACCAATCTTTTATGATTTTCGGAACGATCATCATAAACAATGATATAAAGACATCTTTCAGACAGAAATAATCGATGAATTGCATGAGTAACTACATGGCCAGAAAAATCCCAAACACGAACATTGGTATTTTCATCATATAGTTTCAATAAATTAGCATCTACCCCTGCCGTACTTTCTTCTGGGGTAGTCATAGGAGCATATGGATTGATCAATCTTCTTGCTAAACAAGTTTTTCCTACCCCTTTATCTCCTAATATGATAATACGCGCTTCGTTTAACGGTTGGCTACCATTTTTTTCTAACTCTTCTAAATATTGCGCTACAGTCGATGCGCCTCTTTCTCTTATTTCTTGAGGCAGGCTCATTCTTTGTTCAAGAGCAAATTCATCTATTGCAAAATTATTTTCAAAAATACTTTCATATAAATCACCCCAATAATCACAATCCTCTACACTTAATGCTGCTTGAAAATTACTCCATAATATACCATATGTGCTTTTTGAAATTACTTGTTGTTTGTTGCTTTTTAGACAGTCTATATCCTCCAGTATAATGCTTTTTAAATCAACATCTAATCTAGCCCCAACGTGGCAAATAAACGCCGTCAGATCGAAAATATCAGAGTAAGAACTACCAGAGATAACACAAGAATCTAAAGAGCAAAAAACATCATACAATAACTTTTGAACATTTTCCTTGCCCATAAAATTAAAGTTTCCTTCGTGACCTAAAAAAGGTAATGCCCTGATAATAGTGCGCCATACAAATTTCACTTCTTCTTCATGTTCTATTCCTTGTAATTCTTGTTGTACATTTTCTCGAAAAAGTCGAATATCTTCTGGAAGTGCATTAAAATTAATATTTAATGGCGCATTTAAATGTATTACTTTTTGTGTCAACCTTAATTTTAAAAAATTAATGTCTTTTAAAACAAGTTGATCCTTTTCTTTCTTACTATTAAAAGACTCCACCAGCCACTCCAGCACCTCCCTAGGCACAGCAGTCTCAAAAGAGCCTTTCTTTTTCCCCTCAGAAAGCCCAAGTCGTTCAATAGTTGCTTTCGCAGCTTCTGTGTCACCGTCAATGACCTGCTGGAGACTTTTTACAAGTTCTTCCACCTGCTCTAAAAGCAGTAAATCTTGCCCTTGCTTACCCCCAATCTTATTCCGCAGTTTTTTAGCCTTTTTAAGCTGTATTTCAATCCCTTTTAAGTAGTCTTTATTTTGGTTTCTTTGATTTTTTAGACCAGACAGGATAAAGGAGGCGGCTTGATTTTGGTCAATGATTTTAGCTGCTTCAAATCGTTGTACATTACGGTAAACTTCTGTGGGCGATTTCGTTGGGTTTTCTTCGATGTAGAAGCGCAGGAAATTAGCCAATTTAAAGATGCTGCGCCGATGTTTTTGCGTTAATTCATCGTGTAATACCTCCCTGATTTCGGGATGAAATTCAAAAATGCCTTGGCCGATGTCAAAGCAAAGGGGCGAGAGGATGAGGTCGGATACAATGAGGTGGTGATTCTTTAAGGTCAGCGGTTTACCATCCTTTTCCAGGGGAAAATTGACCAGCAACTTGAACAATAAGTCGGCAGTAAATGCAATGGGAAAAGCCGAATGCAAGGCTAAATGCCATTGCCAGGAGTCTTCCTTATGTTCATCTAGAAATTGGTGTAGCCGTTCGTCCATTAGTCTTCCTGTTGATGCATTAGTTTAGATAATTGCTTGAATCCCTTTTTATTGTATTCGATAAGCTGAATAAAACTCTTCAAATAGGCCGCATTAGAATTAGGCCAGCGCGATTTAGACAAAGGGCTAATCCAAGCAAGGCTGGAAGTATGCCTCCGCATTTGCTGAACCATCTCCCAAAAATAAATACTAGCCTCCATCCCAGTTTTTTGTCGAGCATCACTAAAAAATAAAACCAAGGTATTTTTATGAAGAGATCGCCAGTACTCACTCACCACAAGGCTTTTGTAATGATAAGGATCGAAAAAAAGCTTGTAATTTCGTTGGTCGCGCTCCTCATCGATATAGGGCAAGCCACGAAAATACAGGCGAGTCACCTTGGTAAAATTTTGGCTTTCAGACAAGGTACGGTATAGCTGCTGGGCCAGTGGGGTAAAAGCCGACATCGTATGGCTATGGTCGAGGATAAGAATGACTTCCTGGGCATTTTTCTTGTGGGTTTCGTACCAAAGTCGAGAAATACGATGCCCTTGGACAAGCTCGTCCACTATTTTCCCCACATCTAGCTCCTCCCCAGGCACGTCAACGGTCGCATACCTAAATCGCCGCCAGATTTGCCCCAATTGTCTGTCAGTCAATGGTAAGAACTTATTGGCAAAGGTGAAATTATGCTTAAGGTAAGTATCCTCCACGCCTAGAGTATCCGCGGTGTCCCTTCGGCCATTTTCCTTTTCCTCAAAGTTGAGATGGGCTTGGCCAAAAGGAGGAGGATGAGCCTCTTCCCTAGGCTTTTCCAAAGTTTTTTCCTCTTTGCTTTCATGCCTTTCGATTGGCCCTGCTTCTTTTACCTTGTTTTGCTTCTCCTCCTGCTTATTCGATTGCTTCCCAAGCTCCTGTCCTAGTTCTTTATCTTCCTTTACCTCCTCAAAGTACTTCGGGTATTCCTCATCGAAGATTTGTTCAAAATCCTTAGCATAGCGTTCTCTACTTAGCCAAAGCGTTTGA
>JAHDHB010000173.1 GCA_020631545.1 Saprospiraceae bacterium
ATTGGTTTTCAATCCATAAACCTTTGAATAACGCTTTGTTTCCAAGGAATACATGCTTTATAGTTGATAGCAACAATGATTTGCCAAATCTTCGTGGTCTAGAGAGAAAGAAATATTTCCCCCCCATGACTAATTCATGTATTTGCTTTGTTTTATCAATGTATAACAAATCATCTTCACGAATTACTTCAAAACTTTGTATGCCAATGGGAAGCTTTTTCATCTTACAAAGATAAGTGTTTTCTAGGGTAAATGCTTGGGAATGAAGCTCAATATTTTTATTTCATAATAATAGAATACAAAAGCCAAAGCGCAATAATTCCCAACAGAATATCTAAGGCAAGACGAAATATGCGTGGATTTAAATGCTGGAGTAAAATTTGCCCCACCCAAACAGCGGCCATAGCAGCTAAGGATAAAAAACAAGAAAAAGGCACTAAGTCCAAGGGAAATAAGCCCGTAAATGCATAAACTGGTAGGCGAATAAGCTGTAAACCAATCTCAAAAAAGGCTATGGTCGCTACAAATTGCTTCAAGACCAAGCCATACCCCCTGTACATAATAGCGGTGGGAGGGCCACTTGTGCCGGTTATGCCTGAAATAAAACCAATGATGATGCCCCAAAGATACAATCCGCGTTCTCCTACTCTAGGAGCATATTGGAAAATATATTGACTGACTAATGGATACATAACTGCTAAGAAAATAAATGCTTGAATCAATTTTGCTGGGACAATACTAGGAAGGAAAGCGGTCAAAAGAGCTATGGGGAATGCCGTTGCTGCTGCTTTTAGTGCTGGTTTTGTTTGTATGGATTTTCGAAATACGATGGTTCGTACTACATTATTGACAAGGATGACGGGAACGACTAGGGCAATAGCTTGGGCTGGAGGAAATTTTAGCATCAAAAGAGGTAACAAAATCAATAAACTGCCAATCCCTAAAGTTGTTGCGACTATAAAGGAAAAAAAGGTGATGATGAAATATAGAACGAGCCAACTAACAGGTAATCCAAGTAATTCGGACATGTATTGCTTGTAACTTATGAATGTTTTGTTGAATAGCTAAATTACAAAGGGTCATCTAATATCTGTGGATTAGACTTTTGCTTGTTTTTACTATCTTTTGGAGGAGAGGGAGACATTGCATCGTCCAAACTCCTAAAATCCACAGGCACAACCCTAGAAACACCTTGCTCCGCCATGGTCACCCCATAAATTACATCCACAAAAGCCATGGTTTGCTTGACGTGGGTGATGATGATAAATTGAGAATCTTTAGAGAATTTACTAATGATTTTGTTGAATTTATAAACATTCGCATCATCTAAGGGAGCATCTACCTCATCGAAGATACAAAAAGGCGCAGGTTTTAACAAATATAACGAAAATAGTAAAGCTGTAGCCGTTAAGGTTTTTTCTCCTCCAGAGAGTTGATTGATGGTCTGTGGTCGTTTTCCCTTAGGTTTTGCCGTGATTTTGATAGTCGATTCTAGCGGATTTTTCTCATCGGAAAGCGTCAAATCACAGCTATCGTCTTCTGTAAATAGACTTCGGAAGACTTTGATGAAATTCTCGCGGACTTGGGCGAAAGCTTCCATGAATTTTTTGGTAGCGGTATTCTCAATTTCTTCAATCGTCTGTAAAAGAGATTCTTTTGCTTCACGCAAATCATTGCGTTGAGCTGTGATAAATTGAAAACGTTCATTCATTTCATCATAAGCCTCTACTGCCATCGGGTTGATTTCCCCATAGTTGTCAATCCGTTTTTTCAAGCGTTCTACAGCAGCTTCTAAACCGTCCACAGTATAAGCAGGATTAGGGTCTTTATTGATTAAAACATTGACATCTGCTTGAAATTCAATGCGCATTCGCTCACTAATACCGCTGAGTTGGAGTCGGACTTCTGTGTAGCGATCTTTAAGACTACTAATTAAATCCAAGGAGTCGTTGTTCGCTTTATTCAAGCGGCGTACTTCATCCTCTAGCTCATGGATCTGACCTCTTGAGCTGTAGTAAACTTGCTCGAATTCATTCAAATCTGCTTCGAAAGTTTTCTTTTCTTCATAGAGTTTTAGCAGATTTACTTCGAGTTCTTCTAGGGCTGCTTGCGTTTCTTTCAATTCATTTTGAGACCCCTTTTGCGTTTTTTGATCCTGTTCCAATTTCTCTATAAAATCAGCTAACTGTTTTTCTCTAAAAGACAACTCGCGTTGGAGCGCATTGATTTTATTTTGTTGCCGTATAAATTCAATGTTTCGTTGATTGTATTGAGTAGAGGCAGCGCTAAGTTGGTCTGCAATAGCTTTATAAGAATGATCTTTTTGAGAAATCTTTTGCTTGAGGGTATCCACTTTTTTCCCCATTTCTTGCAATTTTCCTACAATGGCTTTTACCTCAGTGTCAATAGTCGTGATGGTATTTTCCGCCGTCTTTTTTTGGACAAGCACTTCATTCAAAAACGATTCAAAGTTTTCCAACTTGGTATTCATCGAAGCGGCATCACGTTGCAAGCGATTATACTGGTTTTTCTCCTTTTCAATCTGACGTTTTTGTGTAGCATTTTTGAGCGTCGATAAGGCTTTTCGCGTCTGCTCAAAAGTAGTCGAAAATTGTTTCCCCTCCTTGGTGAGTTGACTGATTTCCTTATCTAAAATCTCTAAGTTTTTCTTACGTCCAATACGTTTTCCTTCGAACAATCCCACGGAGCCACCTGCTAGGGTAAACTTTGACTTAACGTATTTTCCGCCTTCTGAAAGTATCACTCCTTCACCATCTATAGCCATCAATTCTGCTGAATTTTCGCTTTCTGTAAGCCATACATTACCCAATAAATGCCGACACAAAGGTAGATAGGCTTCTTCCACATCGACAATATCCAAAGCGTGAACCATTCCCTCAGGACTAGGCACACGATTAGGAGCGTGAGCACTCAATTGATCCATTAGGAAAAAATTAGCTTTACCTCGCTGGGATTGACTTAGTAAACTAATGGCTTTCAGCGCTTCATCTACATTCTTAACTACGTAGTAATTCAAGTACGTCTCTAAGTAGTTTTCAATGGCAATTCGATATTTCTTCTTACAATAGATGATATCAGAAAAAAGAGGGGCAGTCGCCGACCAGCTTTTGTTTTTACTTAAAAACTTAATAGATTCTGGAAAACCTTCGAGCTTATCGACCAAGCTTTTGGTCAGTTTATACTCATTTTGTTTAGCATCTAATTGTCGATTCAGCTTGACAATTTCCTGTTTAATCCCTTCCAGTTTTTCCTCCGTTTGCTTGATTTCTAAGTCGCGTCGTTGTTCTTCTTCCTCTAGCTTTTGGATGAGTTGTTCCTTCTGTTTTTGGAGAGATTCTAGTTGGTTATAATTGGTTTTTATATTTTTGAGTTCCTCATTTCTCCGCTGAATTTCCTTATCATGCCGCTCAATGTCTTTTACCAAGTTATCCTTTCGGCTAGCGTGAATAGCGCGTTTCTTTTCTAGTTCAAAAACTTGTCGTTCAAGTACTTGTTGTTCTTTAAGGAAAACATCCAATTCCGATTTCATGGAACCATGACTAGCCCGAATTTTCTTTAAGCCCGCTTCTGCCTCCTCTAGGCCATCTTCCAATTTCATTTCCACTTTCTTCTCGCGGTTGATTTCTCCGCGATAGTGAATGATGTCCTCTTCATTCTGTTTTACATTGTCTTGTCCAGACTCAATTTGTCGAAATAAATTGGTCTGATTTTGACGAATGAAGTCCATTTTTTGAAGGAGTACCTTCTTGTCATTTTCCTTGCCCCTAGACATACCGACTACCCGATTGAGTGCGCGTTGTTTCTCGGATAACGATTTTTCCTTGTCGATATTTGCTCGTTTCTCCTTCTCTAGTGCTGCTTCAGCCGTTTTCGCTTCTGTCTCCAGTTTTAATTTATTATCCTGTTCTTGTTGAATCTTCGCTTTCAGACTTTTATAAGTTGTTTTGAACTCGGAAAGTTGAAAAACAGCCAATTCTAAGCTTAAATCCTTGTATTGTTCCTTGATTTCAAAATACTTTTTCGTTCTTTTAGCCTGTTTTTCTAAAGTTTTTAAGTTTCCTTCAATCTCAAACAACAAATCTTCTACACGATTTAAATCGGCTTCCGTTCCCTTTAGTTTATTGAATGTCTCTCGTTTACGAACTTTATATTTAGAAATACCCGCTGCTTGTTCAAATAATCTTCTCCTTGAATTTTCGCGATCATTCAGTAGATCATCCACCATTCCTAGGGCTATAATGGCATAAGAATTCGAACCAATTCCCGTATCCATCAAGAGCGTCTTAATATCTTTCAGCCGACAATTGACATTATTCAAGCGGTATTCACTTTCTCCACTACGATACAGCATTCGCGTTATCGTAACGGTATGATATTCGGTAGGAAGTAAATTTTTAGTATTCTCAAAAGTCAAGGAAACCTGAGCCATGCCACTAGGTTTTCGTTTCCTTGTTCCAGCAAAAATCACGTTAGACATCTTCTCCGAGCGCAGTTCCTTGCTCTTCTGTTCCCCTAAAACCCATCGTATGGCATCCACAATATTCGATTTCCCGCAACCGTTCGGCCCCACCACCCCCGTTATAGGCTGGTTGAAGTTCACGACGGTTCGGTCAGCGAAGCTCTTGAATCCCTTTATTTCCAGTGATTTTAGTTGCATACGAGCGCAAAAATAAGGATTTCTTGGGTAAAATGTGGCTTCGCTTTGGTTTTGTTTAAGGATGAAGGAATAAATTCTGGATTTAGGGCGAATTTCAAAGGGCGACCATAAAGGATCGCCCCTACGGGAAATTTAGGTATTAGGTTAGTACCTGCAAATCTTTTAAGGAGCTAATAGTTTGAAAACTAAACCCTAAGACCTGTGTAGGGGCAAGCCTTTATGGTTGCCCTACCTAGGGAAATGGTGTGTCTATAACCTCAAAGTCGATGGTATGTCAGAGGGCGACCATAAAGGATCGCCCCTACGGGAAATTTAGGTATTAGGTTAGTACCTGCAAATCTTTTAAGGAGCTAATAGTTTGAAAACTAAACCCTAAGACCTGTGTAGGGGCAAGCCTTTATGGTTGCCCTACCTAAGGAAATGGTGTGAAAAAAACAAAAAATTACTTAGAACGCTTTTCCGCCAACAACAATGCACGATAGGCATTTACAATACCACCAGACAAACACAATTTCTTGAATTTGGTCTTCTTTCCTTTTCCTTCTGAAGGACGGTAAACTTTTAGTTTAGCGTAGGATTCTGAGGATTTAAGTAGAATGTCTTTTAATTCGCTGACACTCAAATCTGGGTAATAGCTCCATACCAAGGCTGCTACACCAGCTACGACAGGAGAAGCCATGCTCGTACCATCAAATTTCGCGTAGTTATTATCAGGAACAGTAGAATTGATTTGGACACCTGGAGCAAAAATATCGACGGTTTCCCGACCATAATTACTGAAACTACCAAGGAGTTTTTCCCCTTTGATTTCATCCGATGCACCGACGTCCAGCCAATAGGGTAGGGAAGGAGAACCTTTCATCGCATCTCTAGGATAGTTCTCGTGTAGGTCATTATTTTCTGCATCATTTCCAGCGCCATGAACCATTAAGACCCCTTTTTCTCCAGCATATTTAATCGCTTCTAGAACAAGTTCAGGATTAGGGGAATAGCTTTTCCCAAAGCTCATATTAATGATGTCGGCACCATTATCGGCAGCGTAGCGGATACCATTGGCCACATCTTTATCGTGTTCGTCACCGTTAGGCACTAGGCGAACGGGCATGATCAGGACATTGTCTGCCTGTCCATCTACCCCAAGATTGTTTCCTCTGATGGCACCGATAATACCAGCAACGTGGGTTCCGTGGTCGGAATCAGGAGCATTTACTTGATTATTTCCATAACCGATTTCTTTTAGATTGGAATAATCATCACCAATAATTTCTCTAGAATTGAATTCTTTATTGAGGTGGAATTCCAAAGAAGATTTGAAGTAGTTTTGGCCTTCTTCAATCATAGCTGCGGTAAGACCTTGGTCATTCATCTCTAGCCAGACTTCTTTTACTAACGCTATATTATCGTCAGTGCTGTTGATGTTTTCGACTTCTGCTTTTGTATAGTCTTCTTTTCCAAAATATTGACTAAGCACGCCGTTGACTTTTGTGTACAGCTCACTAATTTGTTGAAAGCCCTCAAATTCTTCTTTGGCAGAGCTATAATCTGCGTTGTATTTCTTTCTTAAGCTTTTAAGTTGAGCTTCTTCTTCACTGCTGCGATTGCTTTTTTGCTCTAATTTTGCCATCATGCGGACAAATTCTAGATTGTCGCCCAAGACCATTCCTCCATTAGGATTTCCTAAAAAATTCCAGCCATTTACATCATCTATATAGCCGTTTTTATCGTCATCTATACCATTGCCGGCTATTTCATCTTCATTTACCCAGATTTTCCCCTTAAGATCCTCATGCTCAATATCAATTCCTGAATCTAAAACAGCAACAATTACCGTTTTTTTAGCTTGTTTATTCTTTAGCAAGCTCTTGTGAGCTTTGTAGACCGATGTACCACAAATTCCATCTTGCTCGGCATCCATTAAGTGCCAGTTTGTTTCGTTTTGTGCCTGTAAACCAAATACGAGGCAGAATAAGAGGGGTAGGGATAAATAAAACTTCATAAGTTGTCTTGTATTGTTAGTAAGCAGCAAAGATAAGTTTCTTCTTTTAAGGAGTACAAAGAGTAACCAAATATTAATGTTAAATTAACACTTTTTTATAGGCTGACCTGTTAGATTTGTGTAGGGGTATTGCGTAGAATTGATGAATTAGAATAGAAGGGTGCAAATTAAATTGTTGATGTTCAGGGTATAAGGTTGTGCCTGTAGCTGAGGTCTTATCTTTTCTTCCACCAACGCCAAAGAAAATACAAGGCGATTAAACTAGCGATGAGGATAAGTAAAGGGATACCAAAAACCGTTAAAAAAAATAGAAGTCCTATACCAAAATCAAAAGCAGAGGTGGGAACATGAAATGGATTGCCAAATTCTTTGCTTGAGAATTCACGCTTGTTGAGTTTTTTATTGGAAAAATCATCAATGGAACTATAGAGTTTTGCTTGGTTGGATAGAATGGCCTTGAAATCAAAATTATCTATGGTTTCTGTATAGGCAAGGATGATATTATCTTTGGGGGTAGGCGAAAGATTTTTAAATTCGGTGAAAAATGTTTTGGAGGCTTGATTGGCCAAGAAAATGGAATCGGGGTAAAGCCCTCTAATATCCTTAAAATCAAAGTCGTCGTTGATTTGGATACGCACTTCCCCTTCTACGATAGGTTGTTTCCACGTAGCACCACTTTCAAGCAAATAAATAAATCCGTTGTTCTTACCTTTATTATATCCCCTGCGTATATAATTATTGTTGGTGTTAACGATGAAGTAAACCGTGATTTTTGTCGTGTCTTTTGCTGGAAAATCGTTTTCCCAAGTATACCAAACATCATCTTCCCATTCGTAGGGAGCATTTTCTGAAGGTATTTCCGTTTTTAGTACGACAGGGGCATCGTTGGAATACGCTTTTAAGGCGTAAAGCGAATCAAATTGAATCTCAGCTAAGTAAGCTGAATAGCTGCTCCCTTCATATTGCGTATTTAAAGGATAACCTACCTTTATGTTGACGGCTTCTTCTGTTTCGTTGTACATCCAATATTGTCCCTTGACTACAGCGTAGCCGCGATATAATTGTATGCTAACTAGCTCTTTGACCATTTGTATTTTCTGGTAGCTTGTGCTATCTTCTGGATAGAGCAAGGAAAAATTGCCTGTACCTCCTGCGCCCCAAAAACCGGGTTGAGCAGCGTTGGAAAATGCTAAGAGGGGGAGAAAGAAAGAGAGAAGGATTAAGGTTGTATTGGATGCTGGCCTCATGTTGGGTGTATTGATACTGAGTAAGGTATAAACTAACGATTACTGAGTTTACTCCGAAAAATAGGGGTTGATTAAAAAATATAATTTATGATATAATGCGTGCCGTATTTTGAAGAGGAGCCTTTTCGGAGTGGCGTCATTTCTGAGCCGTTTAACCTTCTTGTAATATAATGACAAGTGTTGGATTATGGAAAGTTTTAATGGGAAATTTTATCGTTGGGGCTAAAATAATGACTTGTGAGGATATGCCGTACTAAATCATAGTGTAGGAACAAAAAAAGCACTCTTCTAGAATAAGAAGAATGCTTTCTACGATTTAAATAGACCAAATTAGTTCTTAATTCACTCGAAACGAGGCTGTCTCGATCATAGCACTGTCTTCCTTACCTTCTTCCCAAAGCTTTCCTTCGACAACCCATTCAGTACCAGGTGCCAAGCTTAATTCAGTCGTTACATGTGCCATTTGTCGATAACTTCCGTCTGGGGTTGGTTCTGTAACGATTGGTGTTCGGTGGTTCGTGCCATCAGCAGCATTATAAATGCGGAATGAAGTAAAGGGAAGTCCCGTTTCCATTTTGTTTTTAAAATATATAGTAACTTGAAAGGGCTCTCCTGCTTTTTCGGTACCATCTTCTTCTAGACCTGTGATATTGATTTGGTAATCATTTAGGTCTTGATTATCAATAGCTTCGCGTTTTTCGCTACAAGCAAAGGTGGTGAATAGGCATAGGGTTGTGAATAAGAATACTATAGTTCTCATGATAATTGGTTTATGTTTTTTCTAACAGCGATTTTTACGATCCTTCAAAACATATTGGTGTGTTCAGCTCGTAGTGCATTGCGGTAGCTATGCTGTTTGTAACTAAGCATGAACGCTTACCAGACATTTACAAAAGCTTGTAAATGTTTATGGTATAAAGGATGTAGATGGACATAATCAGTCGATTTGTCCCAAAAAAATCGCTCTAAGCCTTATGTACTCCAAGAACATAATTGCGGCCTTTCCGAGTTAGAAAAAAACGTCAATAAAAAAGTAATAAGAAACGAAGAACTCAGGGGCTGTAAACTTTAATTATTTCAAAGCCCCTAAGCCTGTGCTTCGGGAGGATGGAAAAAATTGTAGGTAAAAAGGGAGGAATGCAAGCCTAGGTAATTACTAGGTTGTGTTTGGTGTGTAGAAGGGGGAATGATTGGAATTAGGGCAAAGGTCTGATAATAAATAACTTTTTTTGCTTGTGTAGGGTGGGGGCTAGTCGAATTTTGTTCCTTTGCTCCTTGGCTTTCGACTAAACGCAATTGTAATCGACACTTACCTTTACAGCTTAATTTATATTCTCCTGTATGCAAGCATTTTTTCTCAATAACCCATTGTTGATTGATCTTGAATCCAAGAAATATAATCCCATCCCTCACCGCAATGAGGAGTAAGATAAAGGCAAGTGATATGGCTATTTGGCGTTTCATAGCTAAAGCAAAGGTAAATTATATTCTGATAAATATCCAGTTCTTTATGATTTTGTTAACATAAAATTGAATTTTCTGTGATTTTTAACGTATTTATTTTGAGGATTAAGTTGAATGCCAGTTGCTTTGATATTAAAAATGAAGCTAAATGGGTTCTATCAAAATATTTTGAGTAAAGAGGAATTATAGTTCTCAAAATGTACTAATTTTGTAGGCGGTGGTATTTTGTGATTTAGGGCTTAATGCTGCTGTCTGTCTTTGTTCATACAATAATAAACGTCTAATAATGAAGGAAAAAACAATGACCTCTGCTGATTTTATGCAAATGGAGGATCAATATGGAGCACATAACTACCACCCACTACCCGTTGTATTGTCAAAAGGTGAGGGAGTTTATCTTTGGGATGTAGAGGGAATACGGTATTTTGATTTCCTTTCCGCTTATTCTGCGATCAACCAAGGACATTGCCACCCGCGTCTTGTCGCTGCAATGACGCAACAGGCACAGCGCCTAACGCTTACTTCTCGTGCTTTTTACAATGATATGCTTGGTAAATGTGAGAAGTATCTTTGTGAGTTTTTTGGTTATGACAAGGCCTTGATGATGAACTCAGGGGCTGAGGCTAATGAAACAGCCATAAAATTGGCTAGAAAATGGGGCTATACCGTAAAGGGAATTCCTGAGAATAAGGCAGTTATTGTATGTGTTGCGAAAAACTTTCACGGGCGTACCACTACGATTATCTCTGCTTCTACTTCTAAAGATTCTACGGAAGGGTTTGGGCCTTTTATGCCGGGTTTTCATATCATTCCTTATGATGATGTTGAAGCCATGGAGGAAGCTTTGCAAAATCCTAACGTATGTGGTTTTTGGGTAGAACCCATCCAAGGAGAGGCAGGCGTTTATGTGCCAATGGAAGGATACTTAAAGAAAGCTGAAGAACTTTGTGAAAAGCACAACGTCATTTTGATGATGGATGAGGTACAGACAGGAGTTGGCCGAACGGGTAAAATCCTAGCTTCTCATCACGAAGATGTTCATCCTAAGATGGTTATCCTTGGGAAAGCCCTATCAGGTGGCTTCTATCCTGTCTCTGCGGTTTTGACGAATGATGAGGTGATGTTGACGATAAAGCCAGGGGAACATGGTTCTACATTTGGTGGAAATCCAATGGCTTGTGCGATTGCGGTGGAGGCTTTGGAAATTATGAAAGATGAGAAGCTTACAGATAATGCAGAAAAACTGGGGCATATCTTCCGCGAAAGAATGAATCACCTTATCGAAAAAACGGATTTGGTGACTTTGGTTAGAGGAAAAGGATTGTTGAACGCCATCGTCATTAATGATGTTCCGGAAAGCACGACAGCTTGGGATATTTGTGTGAAATTAAAAGATAATGGTCTATTAGCCAAGCCAACACATGGCAATATCATTCGCTTTGCTCCTCCTTTGGTCATGACGGAAGAACAATTGCACGAATGTTGTGATATTATCGAAAAAACCATTCTGAACTTTTAGGAGTTAAGAATGACGAATTATGAGTTTTTTTACGAAATAACGACGGGGAATTTTCCATTGGAAAATTCCCCGCTTCTATAGAGCCTATAAAATAGGCAGATTGTCATAAGAATGCTTAACACTTAACTATCTTAGTTACGCTTTTTTGCTGGGTCTTAGACCAATAGTTGCAACCTGAACCACGTTGACAGGAGCTGATACTTACAATAAATAATGCGGCTAGGGTGATTCCTAAAATTGTTCGGGTGTTTTTCGTTGCAGTGGTCATAGGTTGGTAGTGTTTTAGAATCTTGTAATTGATTCGGTGTCTTT
>JAHDHB010000174.1 GCA_020631545.1 Saprospiraceae bacterium
CTCTCCCACATCATTTTCACCATATTCAATGGCTTGTTTGTCGCTAGAAACGAGAGTCTTACCCAAGCCAAAGGGATGGTTATCATGGCTTACGGACGATTTTTGGGAGCAAGTGCCCTTTTGTTACTCCTAGCAGTTCCCTATCAAGCGCGTATCTTAGGCGATAGCTTTATGGCCTTAGCCGTTTCATTTTACATGCTCTACTTGCTTTACCCACATGTCAAATTCAAGTTCAAGAAAGAACACTTAACCTATATTCTGACTTTTTCCATACCACTTATACCCTACTCCCTAAGCTCCATCATTCTACACTACTCTGACCAACTGATTATCAATAAAATAGAAGGAAACAGTGATGCAGGTTTATACTCTTTCGCTTACAAAATCGGTTTTCTATACCACGGCTTCGATCAGGCTCTTCAAAACGCTTCAAAAGCTGATTTTTTCAAATGGATGAACCGAGGGCTTTACGACGAAATAAAATCCCAGATCAAAAGTATGCTCAAAATGCTGGTATGGGCAGCCAGTTTCCTCTTGTTATTTGCTAGTGATTTGGGAAGACTTTTAAGTTCTAAGGAAAGCTTTACCGTTTCGCTTGATCTAGTCCCGATAATCATAGCCGGTTATGTGTTTTTTAGTGCCTATATGTTTTATGCACGGCTCATCTTCTATTCAAAGAAAACCGCTTATATCTCCTTGCTAACGATGATTTCTGTTGTCGTTAATATTGGCCTAAACCTCTATTATATTCCTATTTATGGCTACGTTGCTGCGGCCTACACCACTTTAGTCTCCTTGTTTTTAATGGCCTTACTGTCCGGAATCGTTGCGGTAGGAATACTAAAACTACCAGCTCCTCCCCTTCGCAACATGCTCGTATCTTTACTGATACTGTGTGTCGTTTTTGCCCTCTATACGATAGCGGGACAACATTTAGAAGGTGCTTATTTTTTCCTCATCAAAATCGTCATTTTTCTTGTTGTTACTTCCTTGTTATTTGGGAAAAAAGTACTAGTGTCGTTTCAAGATAAAAGTGGCGAGTAGCTTTTAACTTGACACGACACTCACACATATTCGTGGGTAAATTCTATTACTATGAAAGAAGTCTTCACTTCTAGAGTCCTAAAAAGCACCATTCTAAAAAATGCTTTCATCAAAACTGCGACCTTTGAAGGCATGTACAAAGATGGTATTCCTACACAAAAACTTATTGATTTACATACAGCTATGGCAAAAGGTGGCGTCGGACTAACCACCGTTTCTTACGGCGCCGTTTCTCCAGATGCAAGGAGTTTCAAGCATCAAATGGTGATCAATGAGCAAAGCTTACCACAACTAAAAAGACTAGCAGAAAGTGTTCATCAAGCAGGGGGAAAAGTATCCATTCAGCTTACGCATTGCGGCTATTTCTCGAAAAATACTGCTGTAAAACGACCTCTAGCACCTAGTAAGGTCTTTAATGAATACGGCTGTCTATCTGGAATTTGGTTCTCCAAAGCCATGACAAAAGCAGATATGGCGCAAGTAGCTGAGCATTTTGCCAATGCAGCAAAAGTATTACAAGACATTGGTTTTGATGCTATTGAGTTACACATGGGACACGGCTATTTGCTAAGTCAATTCTTAAGCCCTTGGACGAATAAACGCAAAGATGCTTACGGCGGAAGTCTAGAAAATCGAGTACGATTTCCACTCGAAGTTTATCAAAAAGTAGCCGAAAAAGTCGGCAAAGATTTCCCCATTCTAGTAAAACTAAACCTAAGTGATGGATTTAAAGGCGGTTTTTCCCTAGCAGATTGTCAATATGTAGCCAAGAAGTTGGAGAACTTAGGCTGTGCCGCGCTAGTCCTAAGCGGCGGTTTTACGAGTAGAACGCCTTTCTACCTCATGCGCGGTGCTATCCCACTTCGAGGAATGATAAAAAATGGAACTTCCTTAGCGGAAAAAATCACCATGGCTTTATTCGGCCCCTTCATCATCAAAAAATACAAGTTCACGCCAAATTTCTTTCTGGAGCAAGCAAAAACTATCCGAAAAACGGTAAAAATGCCGCTAGTTTATCTAGGAGGCGTAGATTCGAAAACTGGCATAGAAAAAATAGTAGCTGCTGGTTTTGAATTCATTGCCCTAGGAAGACCTTTAATTCACGATCCCAATTTCCTTCTAAAATTAAAAGCCAACGAAATCGAAAAATCAGGCTGTACACGCTGCAATCAATGCGTGGTCGAAATGGATAGAGGCGGGGTGCGATGTGTGATAAATGACAAATAACTACTTGGAAAACTCAAATCGGGAGGATTTTTACAATAATTGAAAACAGGTATTCAGAGGGTAACCATGAAGGATTGCCCCTACGGGTTTCAGTATTAGGGTATTCCTGCATCTGTAAACATGAAGTGCTATTTTTTTGGAGATAGCGATCCTTAAAACTACTCTATAGGTAAAACTACCTGTTTTTAAAAAGCGCAAATCTACGCTGTTTTAGCGTCTTGATTTCCTCTACTTTTGTAATAACAAACACGGAGAAAATCTCCAACCACGAACATTAAAACTTTAAACCAGCGTATAATGAAACTCGAACGACAAACAATCCTTCCATTCAATTCAATCTTTTTCTACAATAATATTAATTGGTTGTCAGTACTATTCCTAGTACTACTTGCATTTTCGAGTGAAGCAGAAACCATTGGAGCATGGAAAAACATGCCTTCCGATATCCAAATATGTGAGAACTTAAATGATAAAGGTCAAACGACTTGGACTTCTCCTTCTATCCTTGGTACCTGTGGGGCAGTAAAGCTAATGAGTACACATCAGCCTGGCGAAACCTTCCCTGTTGGAAATACGAAGGTCATTTATTACGCTTTTGATGACTGTGGTTTTGTAGATATGATGAGTTTTACCGTGCGTGTGCTTCCTAGCCCTGAGGTAACGATTTTAGAGAACGTAGAAAAAGACGGCATAAAATTAACCGCCAAAACGACTAACGCTGCGACTTACCAATGGTCATCAGGTGCTACAAGTGAATCAATTAAGGCCTATGAAACGGATGCTTTTCAAGTAACGGCAAGTACTGAAGAAGGCTGCCAATCAATTGCAACTATCTTCGTAAACCATAAAAAACCATTATTAACCTCACTAGAGGGTGCGAATTTTCAAGCTTCAAAAGATTTTAGATAACATAAATTAGGTGAAGCAAATACACTATGACAAGGCTTAGGCATGTCGGTACTTTCTTGGTACTGCCATGCCTATTTTTATTGTAGACGCCATAGAGAAGAGTCTGCTTGTTCACAAATCCGCAAACTTCACCACCCGGCAAGCAGGCACAGGCGCGTGCTCCGCATGATACCAACGGAAGCACATCGTTCCTTGCAAATGCCCATCTGTTGTCAACCAATTGGGATGTTTTGGTTTTTGGTGTGCTAGAATAATTTTTATGGAGCCATCCGCTTCGTATGCTGCCGTTTGTTTATTGATATGAATTCGATGAAAACGATAATCTAAAGACTCCATCCAGTAGTTATTTACTTGAAAATTCCAGTTTCGACAAGTAGGCGGCATGGCCTCAATGACTAACGCCTCATCTTCCTTCAACTGCCAGTAACTGTGGTAATAAGCTATATTTTTATCCCCACCAGCAGCATTCGAAACCTTGGGATCGAATTGCGGCAATAAATTGGGATGTTTTTGAAAAGAATTCGCCCATTTGGCAAACAAAAAACTAGCACCTGCTACAAAAGTACTTGCTGTATTCAGCCCTTCATCTATCATTTTGGGCGTGACTAAGCGTGGCGCACTAGGCCCACCTATACACTCTATATGCATCGTCGCTACGCGCTCCTTATCACGATTCCCAAACTCTTGACGCACCATAAACAAGGTCGTTTCATCCTCTATTTTTAGCCAATTCTGTCCTTTTTTCTCTCTTGACAAGATAAGCTCAAACGTTCCATCTTTTTCAAAAAACATGTCCTGAACCATCAAGGCATCACAAGGAGCTAAGCCGCCAGTACTACCATAACTGCCGTTTTGCGTATAAAAACCAATATGCGCAATCGTCCCCCGATGTCCCGTCACTCTATATTCATAAGCACCACTAATTTGAGCATTTTGATAATAATTATCGGGATTGTCGGCGCCTAGTTTTACCGTCTCATGCACCAAGCGTTTTAAAACAGGAAATTCGGGGTCATTGTATTCCACAAAAGCTTCCAAACCAGCGCGTACCAAGCGCGAAAGATAGCGATGTCCTTCTGCTTGATTGAAGGGATCTTTAGGCGAATTACCGTACAATAAATTTCCTCCAGCCGCTTTCAAGGTATCGCAAAATTCGCCCCATGCTTGACCATTGACCATGCGCTCGGCATGTACATCATCCATCGTTTTTCCGCGCATTTTCAATTGCCAAAGCCGAATGCTGCGAAAGAATGCTAGTAATTTGACTAAGAGTTTTTTCATGTTTTGACGGGTTTAACCATATAAGTCTTATAAGAAGAATTAAGTCTTCACATAAGGAGACGTTTTGAAGGATAGGCTTTTAAGAGGTCTCTTGACCTTCTACAATTTTGAGAATCTTGCCCCTCAATTATCGAAATAATATTCGCGTTTTCCATCATTATAGGCGAAGCGTACGACGGCTGGCCAATCGGCTTTGGGGAAGTCTTTTGACCATTCAAAATGTGCTTGTTTCAAAGCTGCTACTTGTTTAGGAAACTGGGGAGCAAGATCGTTTTTTTCGTAAGGATCTTCTTCGAGATTATATAACATTTGTTGCGTGCCATTTTCGGTGAAAATTAACTTGTAATTATCTTTAAGTACAGTTCTCGTTACACCTGCTTTCCAGTACAATTCTTGGTGTGGTTTTCCTTCGATTTCTCCTTGGATATAAGGCAATAAATTAACGCCATCGTATACGCGATCTTTCGGCAGTTCTACATTCGCTACTGCGCAAATCGTTGTAAAAACATCCAAACTCGAAATAACATTATCATATTGATAATCAGCTTTTAGCTTCTTGTCCCACTGCATAAAAAATGGAACCCGTAATCCCCCTTCAAATGTAGTCACCTTGCCTCCCTTCAAGGGCTTGTTATCCGTAGCATGTGTATAGGCAGCACCACCATTATCACTTAAGAAAATAATCAAGGTATTCTCTGCTAAACCCAATTCTTTCACTTTGTTATTTATAACACCTATAGCATCATCCAAACTTGCAATCATCGCATTATAAATACGCTTTACAGGGTCTTTGATATGCGCAAACTTGTTGTAATATTCTTCTGGTGCTTGTAAAGGCGTATGTGGGGAGCTAAAGGGTACATAAAGAAAGAAGGGATTATCCTTGTTTTGTTCAATGAATTGAACGGCTTCTTCCGTAAAACGATTGGTAAGATAAGCTGTCTCTTCTATCACTTCTCCATTGCGTACAACAGCATGATTCCCATTTCGTTGCCCTTCCCAAATATAACTATCCGTCCAATCTTTTTCATTGTGCAAATCCACCACGCCCTCCGTTCCCTCTGGGGCAAAAAGCGAATGCGAAGCATAAAAACCATAATGATAATCAAAGCCCCGCTTATGCGGAACGGAATACGGCGCACTACCCAAATGCCATTTGCCAATCATGCCTGTAGCATAACCTTGTTTTTTGAGTAATTCTGCTAGCGTAATTTCAGTAGGAGGCAACCCCTGCTCCTTGATATCTTGCTTGTTAGGCACTGGATTCATCCACTTGATATCCCAAGGATAAGAATTCACAAAAGCCTTAAAACCAAAATACTCTAAGCGATTGGCCAAGTAACGCGGTTGCAATTGATTTTGGAAACCAAAACGCTGTTGGTATCGTCCTGTCATCATCCCTGCCCTAGAAGGCGAGCAAACAGGGGAAGAAACGTAAGCCTTTGAGCAATAAACGCCTTCCTTCGCCATGGCATCAATATGCTTCGTTTGAAGGAACTGGCTCCCATTTAAAGAAATATCATGATAACCTAAGTCATCCGCCAATAAAAGGATGATATTCGGTTGATTAGAGTCTGCTTTCGCTATGGTTTGCTTTAGAAAATTAGCTTTAGCTTCTAGCGTTTCTGACGACCATTCAGCCTTATAAAGATCCTTGGAAAGCGGATAAAGTAAATACCCAATTCCAAGTAGAAAAAATAATCCGCCTAAAAAATATATGGTCTTGTTTCGCATGGGATGAAGATACGGAGAAAAGACGATTTTGCAATTCCTTCACCAAAAAATGATTAGCCAAGGATACCCTTTAAATTCACCAAGAAACGGTCTATTAACTTTTAAATTTATGGCCTGAAAACCTCAAAAAATTCCCACAAATCATTATATTTAAGTACAAGGTTTGAAAATACTATAAGAGGATAATTCTCAGATTTTTTGTCCCCTCAAAAATCTTTTTTTAAGACCCCAATTTTGTGAACCAAACGATAAAAACTATGCGCTATCACCAACTTCTTAGGCTCGTGGTATCTCTACTTTGCTTGATGATAACCCAAATCAGTTTAGCCCAAATTCATGTTTGCATTGATCCGATACATACCAAAAACACACCTAGCAATTTCGCAGGATTTGGCGTTTTTATGGAGAGTAAAACTTGGCCCGCTGGTTCTACCGTTAAGGTGAAATTTTTGAATGGGAATCCCTATTTCCAATCCAAAGTCAAGCAATATGCAGAGGAATGGATGCAACACGCCAATATCAAATTTCTATTTGTAAATAGCGGTGAAGCAGATATTCGTATCAATTTCGATAACTCAGGAGGTTCTTGGTCAAATATAGGAACGGATGCCCGCTTGATTTCATCACCTAAAGCTACCATGAATTTTGGTTGGTTTACCTCTTCCACTTCTGAAACGGAATTCCGTCGTACGATCTTACATGAATTTGGCCATGCGATGGGCCTTTTACATGAGCATCAGAACCCTAAAGCTCGTATTTTTTGGAACGAGCCAAAAGTATATGCTTATTACATTCAAAGTCAAGGCTGGAGCAAGGAAGACGTAGATCGAAATATCTTCAGCCGCTACAGCGTAGGGCATTCTAATGGAGAATATGACCCTACTTCAATCATGCATTATCCAATTCCCGCCGAGTTCACCAAAGATCGTCAAGGGATTAGCTTGAATACGAGCCTCTCTGCACAAGATAAAAAAATGATTGCCGAGCTATATCCTTTCCCAAAAATAGCACGCCCTACAGCAGGCCAAATGGTCGCTACAGTCAAAGACGTAACGATTGAGCATAATGCTTATAATGGCGATCTACAAAAAGGCATGTACATTCATGCTAATTTTGATGTCGACAATGCTCTAGGGAAAAAATGCCGCATGATAGCCTATTTTCATAGTGCAAATGGTGGTGCCTTGAAAGATAAAAACGGAAAATTTAATACCACCGATGGAAAAGTTTCTGCTGGTATTGATTTTACTCCGATATACAAAAATGCGAGCTTTAATAAGCTATCGGCATTTATCCCTTATGACGAATTGCATGTAGGCAGCGGAGAAACGAAGTTGAAAGTCACCGTTCAGTTTTGGTACAGTGGGCAACTACTAGGGCAAAGTGCTTACAAATACTTTACTTATCAAGATGGTTTGATTTGCGATAATTTGCAAAGTGAGACCTATTATGATGTGAATAATGGTATAGAAATTTATCCCATTTTCACCTTAAGAAATGGAATGGGAGGAAAATATCGGGTGAGTGCTTACTTCCATTCTGTAAGTCATGGCCCTCTTCGCGATTTCAATAATAATTACAACACCACCGATGGGAAAGTAGCTGTAGGAGAAGACATTTCGCCTTGTTGCCCGATAACAAACTACAATACCGGCACGCATTGGGGTTATAAGTTCTACATTCCTTATAGCGAATTGCATTTACGAAGCGGAGAAAAGCACCAGCTTAAGTATCAACTCATTCTCTGGGACGGAAGTCGGAAAGTAGCAACGAGTGATTGGGTATATTTTTGGACTAGGGTATGAAGCCAAGCCGAAAAAGCTCTTTTGCAAAATACGAAGTCAGATTCTAGATATTTTCGTCGTACCTCCGAAAATAGTGTGAGAGTGATTTTGTGGGGGCGTGTGCTTTAGTACAAAAATTATCGACAATTTGTTGGTTTTAAAATTTTGCTAAGTGCCTAAGTCTTTTGGTGTTATCTTTTGCGTTTTGAGTGCAGAAAATAACATGTGGATTTGTAGTTTTGGCGATTTTTTAACCACATAAGGCATTTAAGATGATGTAAGCAGAACCTGACGTACTAGATTTATAAGGAGGTCTCCGACCTTGTTTAAGACACCTAAGCTAAACACTTTTTCTTGGTTCAGGCTTTGCTAATAAATACCAATTTACACAATAAGTGTTTCATACATCTTATACCATAAATCGTGTTTTTTCAATAATTCCTGCTTTTCGGAGTAACCTCTGGTCTAAAATGGTATAAGGACAAAATCACGTTTTCTACCCTATTCGGCATCTTTTACGATAAATAGGAACCTAAAATCAATGAAAATACAGCACAAAATAGTAGCTTTGCGAAGGAATAAAAACATTTTTGTTTTTTGCAAATACTAAAGTTTGATAATCATATCAGAAGTTGTAATGACTTCTATTTAATAAATTTATACCTATCATGAGTGTTGTAGAATTGCGCGTTCCCGTTATTGGAGAGTCCATCACTGAGGTGACCTTATCCCAATGGCTAAAAGAAGATGGCGATTATATTAAACGTGATGAATTCATTTGTGAGTTCGAATCCGATAAAGCGACCTTGGAATTTCCTGCGGAAGTAGCTGGAAAACTAATCATCGTAGCTCAAGAAGATGAGGATCTCGCTATCGGAGCGGTCGTCGCCAAAATAGATACGAGCGTTGCAGCTCCTCAAGGTTCTTCTATAGGAACAGCGCCTGCTAAGGAAACGCCTAAAACCGAAACCGCAAAGGTCGAGAAAACGCCTGCGGAAACCACTTATGCCACTGGACATCCTTCTCCAGCAGCAGCTAAATTGATGACCGAAAATGGCCTTTCGGCTGCGGATGTAAAAGGTACAGGTAAGGACGGACGGATCACAAAAGAAGATGTCCAACAAGCTATTGCAGCCAAAAAAGCTGCACCATCGCCTTCTCCTGCGAAGAAAGAAGAACCTGTTGCAGTTGCGACGGGAACCTCTAAAGGATTTAGCCGAAACGAGACACGCAAGAAAATGAGCCGTATGCGTCGCACCATCGCCAAACGCTTGGTTTCTGCCAAGAACGGGACTGCGATGCTCACCACTTTCAACGAAGTGGATTTGACGGAAATCATGGCGCTTCGTAAAAAATACCAAGAACGATTTGTTGAAAAATATGGCGTTAAACTAGGTTTTATGTCCTTGTTTACCAAGGCTTGTGCTAAAGTTTTGATGGAAATGCCTGATGTCAATGCTCGGATAGATGGAACGGACTTCGTTTACCACGATTATGCCGACATTTCTATCGCTATCTCTACACCTAATGGCCTTGTCGTTCCACCAGTACACAATGCGGAGTCCCTTAATTTTGCGGAAATCGAGCTAAAAATCAAAGCCTTAGCAAAGAAAGCTCGTGAAGGAAAATTGACCTTGGAGGAAATGAGTGGAGGAACCTTCACCATTACCAATGGTGGTATTTTTGGTTCGATGATGAGTACACCAATTATCAATGAACCACAATCCGCGATTCTAGGGATGCACACCATCCAACAACGACCAATGGCGATAAATGGCGAAGTTAAAATACGTCCTATGATGTACTTAGCGCTGTCTTATGATCACCGTGTCATTGACGGAAGTACTTCGGTTACCTTCTTGGTGAAAGTGAAGAAATTACTAGAAGATCCTACGACGTTGTTATTAGATTTGTAGGGAAAATCTTTTCGTAAATAATAAAAGCCATCGAATCAAAGCAGACCAAAAGATCCGCATTTATTCGATGGCTTTCTTGTATATAAAGGATAGTAACTTACTTCTGGTTCTCTTCTTCTAAGACTTGAAGAACAAACTCCTTAGAAGCATGTACCATTTTCGCTATCTTTTCAGCAGAAAGGGACGGAAATTCTTTGATTAGTTCAAGAATGACTACTTTTTGATTCTTTTTGACACCTGTAGCTTCTCCTTGTAAAAAACGGAGATCGGTTTGTAAATCGTAAATCAAGCCCATATTATCTATTTTTTTAACGAGAGAAGGAAAGGCATAAATCAAGTGTTATTCCTTTTATATTCTTCTAGAACCTGAAGAACAAACTCCTTAGAAGCATGTACCATTTTCGCTATCTTTTCAGCAGAAAGGGACGGAAATTCTTTAATTAGTTCAAGAATGACTACTTTTTGATTCTTTTTAATTCCTATCACCTCTCCCTTTTTAACACCTGTAGCTTCTCCTTGTAAAAAGCGGAGATCGGTTTGTAAATCGTAAATCAAGCCCATATTATCTATTTTTTTAACGGTTAACTTTTGTAAGTTACGTAATTTTGATAAAACTTCCAATTGTGTCACATATTTGCCTATCTCCAACTCATCCTTGGCCAATTTCCTTAGCCTAAGGAGAATATTCTCTATAATTTCATCAGGAGAAATACCCTCAAAATCGCCGAGAATAGCCAAAATAACATCTTCTGGTGTATCAGATTTTATAAACTTTCTATAACTGACTTCCTGCATATTGATGATGTGAAAACTAAAAGTGACGTCTTGGTGAAATAATTTTCTCGTCATCGTGGCCTTTTTCTTTGAACCAACGTATAGAACATATTGACGAACAGGAAGATCATACTCATTGTAAAGAAGTCCGTAATAGAGAAAAAGCCGTTTTATCATTTGCTTCGAATCATCCACCTGAACCTCTATCTGTAGAATATAATCCTTCTCGTTTTTTCCTGTAAGGATTTTTTTCAAAAAATCAGGTTGCCGTTCTATCGTATAGTGATTGTAATCGGGAATCTCTTCTAGCTTATGTGCATTTATTCCTAATACCTTTCGCACCAAATTTTCAATTAAAGATTCGAAATTCTCCTTGAAAATTTTGTCATATTCTTTAGCCATACACTTGTTTTTTATGCTCTTATATAAGCATGCAAAGAGAGAACATTCATAATGAAAAAAAAGTTCCAAAAAGGAATTATACATGATAGCCTTTTAAATCTAACTAACAGTAATTGACCAATTTTATCCATCTTTC
>JAHDHB010000175.1 GCA_020631545.1 Saprospiraceae bacterium
TCCTTCGCCTCTTGCTCCGTAAGTTTAGCCACTTTTTCAAGGGCTCGAACATGGATTTCGTTGGCTTTTTCTAGATTCTCCTTCTTACGAGCAACAATTTCGAGCTGCTTGGTTAAGTTTTGGCGGATACTATCAATTTCTTCATTCTTCCTTTCCGCCTCTGCGAATTTTGCTTGAGCATTCTCCAATTTACTTTTGATACTCTGCTCTTTCGCTTTAAATTCCCCCCATTTCTCTTTGATTTTCAGCTCCTCCTCCTTGATTTCTTGCCGTCGTTGGTTGGTATCCGATTCAAATTTACTCTTGAAACGAATATATTTCTCTTTGGCCTCAAGAATTTTATTTTTCTTGATTCGCTCATTTTTCAACTCAGCATCTTTGATACTTCGTTTAGCTTGTATCTCGGCCTCCCGTTTGATACGCTGCGCACTTTCTCGCGCCTCGGTAATGGTTCTGTCGGCTTCTTTATCTGCTTCACCTTTCCTCTTGTCGTTTGCTTTTTGGCCAAAGAACCAAGCAACGGCAGCACCAAGGATTGCACCAACAATCCCTACAATTACTTCCATAATAATTCACTTTTTGTGGTTAAAAGTAAAGCCTTCAGTCGCAATTTTAGGAATAGACCCCAACAGATACTTGTTGCACTCTATGCACTAATTCATACACATTTTCTACACAAAGTAGTTTAGAAAAATTGCAGTAGCTTTCTACTTAGATAGCTGAAGGCGTTTTAACCTGCAAGGAGAGAGAAAGGAGAGGATATTAGCCCTCAGAAAGGGCACTGCTCAGTAAAGAGTCAATTGCTAGTATTTTGTCAGAAACACTTTTATCCATACCAGCAGATTGTCTTTTCTTTTGTAATTCAACGGCGTAGGTCAATAATGCCATAGAGAGGCAATCTTGTTTATCCTTTTGAGCATAGGCCGACTGGAAACTATTGATCTTGTCATTAATTTCCTTGACGAGCTTGCGGATAATTGCTTCATCGCTAGTCTTGATCTTTAGCGGGTAAGGTCTACCCGCAATCAGCACTGTAATATTCAATGACTCCCTATCGTCCATGCCGCGTTAATTATTATACAACCACTCAATGCATTTATCGATTTCCTTAGCGTATTCATCGATTTGCTTCTTGAGTTGTTTTGAGCTTACACTGATTCCTTTTTCATCTCTTACGGGAAGCGATTTTTCACGCTTAGCCGCTTGCAGATGCTCTTCCAAACTGACTACCTTTTGCTCTTGCAAAGTCAGTTTTTCAGATAAAAATTTATTTTGTTCGATAAGATTGGTTTTGGCTTCATGAAGAGTTTTATTCTCCTGTATGAGCTTTTTAATCTTAGCCTCTATGGCTGCCAATCTGTTCGATATATCTTTCATAGTCAATTCAAAAACAAGGGCAACAGCTTTACATTCAAGCCACTATCATTTTTTCCACATAGGGTATTCCTTCAACAAAACCAATCCCTACGACTCATTTACAATAGGTTGCCTTGATCTAAGTTACCATAATTTACACAAATGTAAGGGAATAATTAACAATTAACAATTTTTTGCTAAGATTTGAGTAAGATAAGTTGAATTTCACTAAAAAATTTATAAGCAATGGGAAGAAAGACGACATACCATCCTATCGCCACATCACGCATCAATCCCCCCTATTTCTTATCGACGAATAACGGCTTGTAATTTAGCCTCACAATTTGTCATGATTTTCTTCATAACACCTTCCACGTCCTTATCCTTCAAGGTACGTTTTGGGTCGCGGAAGATAAAACTAACGGAATAAGAACGCTTGTCCTTCCCTAGTTTTTCCTCATGTTCATAAACATCAAAAAGATTGATGGATTCCAGTATCTTCTTGCCCTGTTTCTTAGCGATGCCCTCTATTTGGCTGAAAGCAACTGTTTTATCAATCACTAGCGCTAAATCACGTCGAACAGAAGGATACTTCGGCATTTCTTCGAAGACAATTTTCTGATTTTGCAAGGCTTTTAAGATGACATCCCAATTGAAATCAGCATAAAAAACGTCTTGTTTTATATCCATCGCTTTTAGCACCTTCTTACGAACTTGGCCATATTCGACAAGAACATCTCGACCACGCGCATAACTAAGGCCATAAGTTAATTTCTCATTATCAAGGGAATCTATCTTGTACCCCTTCAAACCTAAACGTTGAAGAAGATTATCTACCACACTTTTTAGGGTATAAAAACTAACTTTCTCTTCGCCTTTTTCCAACCAACTTTCCTGCTTCCTTCTTCCTGTCATGACAAGGCTCAAGTGTTTTTGCTCAGCATAGCCATTTTCAACTTTTTTATAGCTTTTTCCAAACTCAAAAAAGCTGAGGTCAGGGCTTTGTCGATTCTGATTGTGCCGAACTGCTTCAAGGGCAGAAATCAGCATCTCGGGGCGCATTAAATCCAAGTGTTGATTAGAGGTGTTGTTGATAAACACCCTATCTTCCTTAGCCACCGTTAGTACTTTTTCATAATACTTCGATTGCGTAATCGAAAGCGCCATCATTTCATTAAACCCAATGCTTGCTAGGAAATCACCAGCAATATTCGAAATTTTATGCGGATTAGGCTTCGGTGAATAGGCCAAAGAACTGTTGACTTTTTCCTTGATTTCAATCTTATTGAAGCCATAAATACGTAGTATTTCTTCAATAACATCTACTTCACGAAGAACATCTGCTTTGTTTGTCGGAATAGCAACCATGAAGCCGTCTATCACATCATTATCGCTACGAGTCGAATCAAAAAAGGATAATTCTTCCTTGATTTCAATATTTAAAGCTTGTAAAATAGCCCGTACCTCGTCAGCATTCATTGTACTACCAATCAAACGATTGACATTTGAAACACGAACTTCTATAACTCTAGGCTCGATGGTCTCAGGATAAAGATCGACGATATCAGAAGCGATTTCTCCTCCGGCTACTTCTTGGATAAGTAAAGCAGCACGTTTCAACGCTACAACGGTACGATTAGGATCACTTCCTTTTTCAAAGACTTTTGCAGCATCTGTACGTAATAAATGCCTAGTGCTCGAACGTCGGTTTGATTTGGCATTAAAATGCGCACTTTCTAGGAAAATGTCGGTAGTTGTTTCTGTCACACCAGATTTTAATCCCCCAAAAACACCCGCAATACACATTCCATTCGAGGCTCCATCACATATCATCAAATCTTCTGCACTTAGCGAGCGTTCGACTTCATCAAGCGTGGTAAATTTCGTGCCTTCCGGCAAAGTTTTGACTTTTATCGTGTTTCCTTCGATTTGTGCAAGATCAAAGGCATGAAGGGGTTGGCCGTACTCATGCAAAACATAGTTCGTAATGTCGACTACATTATTGGTAGAACGGATTCCTATGGCGTTCAAGCGGTTGACTAACCAAGTAGGCGAATCACCGACTTTAATTCCTTTGATGGAAACACCAGAATAGCGCGGGCATAATTCCTTGTTTTCTACTTCGACCTTCACGGTAAGATCGTTGGAAGCTACTTGAAAGTTATCAATCTTCGGCCAATTCACTTTCCCATCATGGCCATAATTAATTTTTAGGGCAGCCGCCAAGTCTTCTGCGGAACCAATATGCGAAGTCGCATCCGAACGGTTAGGCGTCAAGCCGATTTCAAAAACCGTATCGATTTCTATGTCAAAACAGTCTTTGGCTAAGAAACCAACAGGTAGCTCTTCGGGCAAAACCATAATACCATCATGGCTAGTTCCTAAACCAATTTCATCTTCCGAGCAAATCATACCTAGTGATTCAATGCCACGAATTTTGGTTCGTTTTATTTTAAAAGCTTCGCCATTGGTGGGATGAACGGTAACGCCTACTTGGGCTACGATGACTTTTTGTCCTTGAGCGACATTAGGTGCGCCACAGACAATTTGCAGGTCTTCCCCAGTTCCTACATCGACTTTGGTTAAGGATAATTTATCAGCATTGGGATGTTTACCGCATTCTTTTACAAAGCCTACGACGAGGCCTTGTAAACTTCCTTTTACACTTTCAACGGTTTCTACACCTTCCACTTCCAACCCAATTTCGGTCAAAATATCGGATAATTGCTCAACAGGCATGTCAAGCGCTATGTATTCTTTAAGCCAGTTATATGAAATCTTCATGACATTTTTTATTATAAGTGGACAAAGGTACGGGTTTTTGAGGGAATAATGGAGGAATTGAGTTTAGAGGATGTAGAATTATTTTAAACCAGAACAAAGTGGGTAAAAGGTGATAATCACATGGCGGCAGAGCCGCAATTAAGAATGACGAATTAAGAATTATCCGCGATAGCTATCGGGAGTTGCTGTCTGTGCTAAAAAACTGGCGAAGCTTATTACTAAATAAGTCTTTATTTATCAGGCTATTAATTTTGTGTCAAAATAGAAACTTTGCACAAAAAACAAACTTTCGGCGTTATGAGTACAAGGAGAACTTTGTGATTATGTTCTTAAAAGTTGACTTTTCTGCAAAGAGAGTCGAATTTGAGTCAAAAGCAGTATCATCACGGCGTTCTGTTCTACTCGTAATTAGCAGTTTTGCTGTATTAGGTATTAACAGACGCTTAGATCATCCTTATTGAATTACAAACTATTATGTCTAGTAAAGTGAAATAAAAACGAAAAGAATGGAGCAAATCTCGTATCTTGTAGAAGTTAAGTAAATAATGTTAAAAAAGCTGAGGGAATGAAAACTTTCAAATTTTGGACTAGACAAAATATTGCAGATAAGTTTGGATTAGATACAAAGTCTAATTGTAAGGATTTAGATCATTGGATAAATGCTGATATAGTGATAACAGCTGATGAAAAAAAAGAGTTAATACGATTACAACAAAAACTACGAAAGAATGTCGATTCATGGAATGAACAAGAATTGATTATCAAGTTTATTGCCTTATTGATAGATAAGGTTGATTATGATAATAATGAGTACAAAGCGTTTGCAAATCGACGATTAAGTGGAGAAATAGATGGGGAAATGGTATCTGGTGAAGTAGATTTAATGATAGCAACAGGAAAATATGAGCCTAAAGAACCTTATTTCTGCTTACATGAATATAAAAAAGAAAAGGGTGTAGATAACGATCCTTTAGGGCAATTAATAATAGCAATGATGACCGCTCAAGAAATCAACAAGTTGAGTACTCCTATATATGGTGCTTATGTCATGGGGCGTAATTGGTTTTTCTTGACTTTACAGGGACGAAAATATTGTATCAGTGATGAATACGTGGCGACTAGAGATGATATTTTTCAGATTTTTAAAATCTTAAAACAGCTTAAAGTAATTCTTGCAAAAGCATTATAATCATGAGAACTATCAAAGGAAATGGGGGATTTGTTTAGCTTTAATAATGGGGTAGAAATAAAATGCTCGTTTATTCGTCTAGGCGAGTTACGATTTTTATTTTTGTATTCTTAAAGACTTAACGATATGAAAAAAATACTAGCCTTCGGGGCAAGCAATAGCAAGCAATCCATCAATAGACAATTGGCCATTTTTGTGGCTCATAATGTAGCCGCTGATGTGGGTGTCATTGATTTAAATGATTTTGAAATGCCCATATACAGCCCAGAGCGGGAAGCGGCAGGCGGCGTACCAGAAGCAGCCCAAAAATTCAAAGCATTGATTGACAGTCATGATGGCTTGATCATTTCTCTAGCAGAATACAATGGTAGCTATACCGCTGCCTTCAAAAATATCTTAGATTGGGCTTCTCGTTTGGAGGGAAAATTATGGAATAATAAGCCTATGTTTCTACTAAGTTCTTCGCCTGGTGCTCGTGGTGGTGCTACAGTTATAGGCGCTGCGGCTACTTCTTGGCCATACATGGGCGCAAATATCGTGGCGCAATTCTCTTTGCCTTCTTTTCACAAAAACTTCTCTGATAAAGGGATTGTTGATGCAGAATTACTAGAAGCATTTAAGGTGCAATTGGAAAAATTTAAAGCTGGTATTGAGTAAAATGATGCTTAAAAATAGCCACAAAGAACTCAAAGGCAGTTGTGTAATTAACTTGATTATTGCCACATAGACACAAAGGCACATAGATTTTTGACGACATTGGCGTAGTTATATTAGAGGTCTTACGACCTTTTCACATAGACGCTCATGGCGATAAAGGATTGCTGAAGAAACCTCTACAACAGCCTGAATTTCAAAATGGGTACTTGTAATTTCGTGTTTAAAAAACGGTTCTTTGGAAAACCTTTAAGTATAAAAGAAGCCTTTTTGATAGCTAATATCTATCAAAAAGGCTTTTATTTCTTGGTATATGCGGTTGACTTAGGTAACTCTGCTTCTTAATTGTGCATACTCATTTTAATCTTCTTTTCAAGGATTTGTACGGTATCCTTGAAGACCATATCGGTATCTAGCAAATCACTCACCGCCTTGCATGAATAGATAACGGTACTGTGATCACGTCCTCCAAAATTATCCCCAATCACTTTTAATGATTTGTTGGTCATGTTCTTAGCTAAATACATACATAGCTGTCGAGCGATGACGATGGAACGTTTTCTAGTCTTACCTTTTAAGTTTTCTACTTTTAGCTCATAGTGCTCGGCAACCATTTCTTGAATAAATTCTACGGTAACTTCCTTAGAGATTTCTGCTACAAAATTCTTGATAACTTCCTTGGCTAGACCGATGTCAATATCTCGTTTATTGAGCGAAGATTGAGCGATAAGCGAAATCAGAACACCTTCCAATTCACGGATATTGTTCTTAATATTGTAGGAGATAAATTCGGTGACTTCATTCGACATGACAACACCTTCTCTTGACATTTTGGATTCGACAATGGCCATTCTAGTCTCAAAATCTGGTGCTTGCAAATCAGCGGATAAGCCCCATTTAAATCGAGAAATCAAGCGTTCTTCAACCCCTTCAAGATCCTTAGGAGGGCGGTCAGAAGTAAGGATAAGTTGCTTGCCGTTTTGGTGAAGTTGGTTAAAAATGTGAAAGAAAATATCTTGCGTCTTCTGCTTATTCGATAAAAACTGAATGTCATCAATGATGAGCACGTCAATTAGTTGGTAGAAATTGACGAAATCATTGATTTCATTATTTCGAAGCGATTCGATAAGCTGATTGGTAAACTTTTCAGAAGAAACGTAAAGAATGGTCTTGTTGGGAGATTTCATTTTTACGTCATTCCCTATAGCTTGCGCTAGGTGGGTTTTTCCAAGCCCTACTTTCCCAAAGATAAACAAGGGATTAAATGCAGTACCACCAGGTTTCTTAGCTACAGCCATGCCCGCTGATCTCGCCAAACGATTGCAATCTCCCTCAATAAAATTGTCAAAGACATAAGAAGGATTTAACTGAGAATCAATGCGAAGTCGCTTGATGCCTGGAATGACAAAAGGATTCTTGATTTGATCAGCTGCAATCCCCGTGTCAAACATTTTCTTCTTGTTTTTTTGTCCATTATTCACAATCCCCGGAGCCACAGGAGGCGCATGATTAGCTTTTTTGCTAACCAAAATCTGGTAATCAAGCCTAGCTTTATCACCCAGTTCTTGTCTGATAGTCATACGTAGCAAAGCCACGTAATTTTCTTCTAACCACTCATAGAAAAACTTATTCGGCACTTGTATGGTCAAAACATTCCCATTAAGGGCCACGGGTTTGATGGGCTCAAACCATGTTTTAAAACCTTGGGCATGGATGTTCTTCTTAATGGTTTTCAAACACTTTTGCCAAACTGAAATATGATCGTTATTCATTCAACGTGTAGGGTTAATATTTTTTAATCATTTGGTCGTGTTTGGGTTGGTTAGGTTAGAGCTAAAAACAGCATTCGTGCAATAAGGAAAGGCTATTCCATTATTAATCCTTTCCAAATCGCTTCACATCAAGAAAATAGAGCGTGGGTGGTTTTATTGATCAGAATAAGCACTCTTTTCTTTCGATGTTCTAGTAAAATCGTGAGTTGCGGCAATCCGTTTTTGGGTAAAACAAGCTTTAGCACTCCACTAGATAATAGGAATATTATTGCAAGCTTTGCAATGGCGTCCATTATCTTTTTCAAAATAAATATCAAGTCTTCCAAGCATAATACCCGCCCAACCGACTTGATTAATCAGTACTTCTTGCCCATCCAAATTACGCCGACTATCGGGTTTATCTAAGAAAGTATGGGTATGACCTCCTAGAATAAGATCGATATTGCGCGTTTTTTGGGCAAGATGAATATCAGAAACTTTATCTCCTTCATATTGGTACCCCAAATGAGAAAGACAAATAACAAAATTGCAACCTTTTTGCTTTTTCAAGAATGCAGCTTCTTCATTAGCTTTTTCGATAGGGTCGAGGTAGCGAGTTTCTCCATATAAATTGGGAGGAACAAGACCGTCGAGTTCAACCCCAACACCGATAAGGCCAATACGAATATCTTCAAATTGAAAAACTTTATGGGGAAGCGCTCTTCCTTCCATAAGGGTATTTGTAAAATCGTAGTTACAATTTATAAAAGGAAAAGTCGCATGGGGTAACTGCTTAACTAAGCCTTCTAGACCCACATCAAAATCATGATTGCCTAAAGTAGCTGCATCGTATCCCATTCGGCTCATTAGTTTGAACTCTAACTCTCCGCCAAAGAAATTGAAATAAGGAGTTCCTTGAAAAATATCTCCTGCATCCAACAAGAGAATATGATCTTCTTCCTTGCGGATTTTTTCAATCAATTTAGCCCTTCGAGCAGCTCCACCAAGCCCTTGTCTACTACTCCCGTCCATTGGAAACGGCTCAATCCTACTATGCACATCATTCGTATGCAAGATCGTGATTTTGGTAGCCTTATCAAACGAAAAGGCAGAGAGAGGAAAGGTACCTGCACCAAGGAGCAAAGCAGTTTTCCCCGAGTTTTTTAAAAAATCCCGTCGGGTTTGCATAAGTACGTAGAATTCTAGCCCAACGAAAATACATTCCGTTGAAAATCAAAGACTTACTGAGTAAAACTAAATAAAGGGTAGGCGGAAAGTAATTTACGCTAGGTTATCTGGCTCTGAAACCCTGCGTACTTCCACTTAGAAGTTTAAAAGTACGAATTATGTCTAAATTATCAACACTTATCCACTAAAAAATGTAATTCTGTTCGGTATTTTTTTATTTACAAATGATTTGAAAACAAATGTTATTAACAAATGAAAGGCATCACAACAAATGTATTCAAAAGCATTGATGTGTTTTTGATTTGCAATAGGATAAGGTGAATGCTTATAATTATTTTAAAAAAAATGAGTGAGGGTAAATACAGACAAAAAAATAAGATAAATAAATATCGTCATTAGTTCTTAGCAAAAACCTAACAAAACAGGCAATTTTACTAACATTTTACCCCATACTCAGAAGCTAAAAAGTCGGAAAATTTATTCCCTTTTTAGAATTTGCTTCACTTCTTCTTCGGAGAGATTTAAAATCTTGGCAATCATTTCTATTTTCATTTCTACTTACAAAAGTCGTAAAAACGATTTTGTCGGTAAACGCTTTCTTAAAATGACTTCATTATCTAAATTTGGGGGTTTTACTAGTCAATCTTTACAACTCGTCCTTCAATTTCAGCTCGGATCGGGGCACCTTTTCGCTCTACGATATATTGTAGGATGGCATCTCGGAAAAGCACGTCCAAGTTTGTTCTAGGTTTATCGATCAAAAAGGAAAGGCGGTCTCCACCATTGGCCAAATAATCGGAGATAGCGACTTTGTAAGAACGTGCTAAGTCTAAAGGTTCGTTATTGATCATTATTTTTTGGGCAGTCCCTCCCTCAATTTCATAACTTACGTGCTTGCTTATCGGCCAACCTCCTTTATCTGCCATCGTTTTGAACAATTGAAGCATCGTTACGCCATCGACCTCAACGACGACCAGCATATTATCGAAAGGCATGAGCTCAAAGACTTTACTTTTAGAAATGGCTCCTGCTGGAATGGAGGGAATGCGCAAACCTCCATAATTCACCACGGCAAAGTCAATGGGTTGCTTGTAATAATCTTCACATTTTTTATGAATCAAATCGGCCACGAAATTGCCAAGTGTAGATTCTGGTTTTGCTTTTTCTAACATTATGGCTAATTCACCAATTTTGACCTCCATTTCTTCCTCCATTTCCTTCTTATAAGGCGCGATCATTTCTTCTACAGAAGCGTCTTCATCTAAAGCATCTGTCGTCTTTATGGAATTGGGCTCTATCCTACTTACATGATAGTGTTTCGTGCAAGAAGAAAAAACAAATAAGAGACCTATTATTAAGGTGTAATACTGTACATTTTTCATGTGCTTTATTGTATTTCCTGTAAAATTAGGAAAAAGCCTTCACAGTTAAGGTAGTTAATAGTTAGTTGTTAATAATTAATATTTTTTTGTCTTTTTGATGGGCGTTGAAACAGCTAAGGATTTTGACCGCTATTGTACGTTGGAAGGTATGACCACGGTGCTAAACAATGTGGCAAGGTTTCAGTGTTGAGACTGCCACTTCCTAGGAATTTTGATTGCCGCGCTGCAAAATACACGTCGAGTTTTTTGATGCTTGCGAATTTCCTGAAATTTTAGGCTTTTGTATCGGCAGTTTTTTTAATTGTGAACGCCCTCCCTAGAATCCCGGTGCGTGTGTGGCGCTCGCATAGCGGGAATGCTCTCGCGCTGCGTTTCCACTTAAATATAACTAATTCAAGTACTTGTATAAATCTTCTGCCACAACAAAGACGTAGCACGTCGAGTATTTTGATGCTTGTCAATCGCCTGAAATTCTTGACTTTTGTATCGGCAGTTTTTTTAATTGTGAATTCATCCTTGATGTAAGAATGCCAAATAGCTAAACACGGTTTTTAGCTATCGAATTACTCCCCAACATGAATTTCATCCCCAACGGAAATCAAAAAATCTTTGCTATCCACCAATTTCAAGTAGCGACCAAACCAAATTTTCCGTTCAGCTAAGCGGTAAGTGGCTAGTGTTTTTATAGGTTCGGCACCTAATTCGCCCGTTATTTGGTTGATGGTGGTTAGTTTGCAACGCGAGCAAGACTTGGTGATTTCAAAGGAAGAGCTTCCTATTTTCAGGGATTTCCATTGGTCTTCATCATGTGGTTGGCCTCCTTCAAATACGATATTTGGTCGAAATCGGTCATTAACTATGGCTACGTC
>JAHDHB010000001.1:0-7579 GCA_020631545.1 Saprospiraceae bacterium
CTACGTTCAATATATAATCCCCTTATCTTGCAGACATAACAACAGCAATTAAGCATTTTGAAAACAGCAAAACACTAAATTTAAGATGCTTTTATAAGCTACAATGGAGGAACCAAGATTTTGCCTTCGGAGTTTACGATCTTCTGGAAAGGAAATAACTCCGAGGCACTTCTTGGCCACCAATAGCCCCCCCTAAAAGCAAAAAGAGGTTTGGGTTAGTTCGCACACAGACTTTTTAGCTAAGACAGAAATAAAGTTTTCTGTATCCAGAAGTAAGGTGGCGTTTTTCTGGCAATGAATCAAAACACTCCTTCCTCCTACTTGGCACTTAAAGTCGTTGCGAGAGATAACTAAATGAACGAAGTTGGTTTTTAAAGCCTTAGCGCTAGAAACAACAGTAAACGAAATGGTTTACAAGACCTTCTACGTTGGCATTTTTAGGTTAAAACTTTAGTCTCAATTAGTTTATCTCACCAAGATTTTGCTTTGGGCATTTGCCTAGGGCAATTTCTTGGTTTGTAAAATGATTTTCTGACGCGTCGCGCAAGAGCCGTTACAGAATTAAAACATTTACAGGACATTAAGGCTCGTTGGCTTTAGCCGATGGTTTATTAAATTTCTCATCGACAAATGTTTTTTTGCCGTCGGCTAAAGCCAACGTTCCATAGTACCTACGTCTTTTTTAGATAGCCGACCTATGCTCCTTAGCCATTTTGTCAAATAACATCGAGAGAGAATAATATTTTCCTAGGACTCCAAGATCAAGAGAATTAAGTACTTAGGCCTTCTCCAATCTGCGTCCCAATAGTAGCCAAGGATTATCCTATGTTAAACTTTTCAAGCGAAAGCGTCAAAAAAATAGCTTCTAACTGATTGTTTATTTAGTTAATCAACAAGAGCTTAAGATGTCTATTTACTCACAAAAATCGTGCTTGAATTAACCTGAAACTACTAGTCAATCAGGCTAATCTTCAACATATTTGTTCTTGAGCGTGATTTTAGCGGCATACTTCCCGTATTGATAACCACATCCCCCGTTTTAATAACGCCACTAGCGATAAGAATTTGATGTACATCCTTTATCGTTTCGTCTGTCGTTGTGAATTTATCATAGTAGAAGCCGCGAATTCCCCAAACCAAATTTAGCGTCGCAAGAATCGTCACATCATCTGAAAAGATAACAATACTACATTTTGGCCGATTACTAGAGACCATAAATGCCGTATAGCCCGATTTGGTCATTCCTATAATCGTTTTTGCTTTTACATCCCGAGCGATTTTGCAGGAGTTGTAGCAAATAGCATCTGATAAATAAGTCGCTGATTCTGGGTCGGGGGAATATCCTTTGTAGTAAATATCATCATATTGCTCTGCTTGGTCAATAATCTTCCGCACGGCTTCTATAACCTTCACGGGATGCTTCCCCACAGAAGTTTCCCCACTCAACATCACAGCATCCGTACCATCAATAACCGCATTGGCAACATCATTGATTTCTGCCCTAGTCGGTGAAGGATTGGTAATCATACTATCCATCATTTGAGTAGCCACGATGACCGGTTTGGCCTTCCTCCTACACCTTTTTATGATGTCCTTTTGCAGCAAAGGGAGTTGTTCCATCGGCATTTCTACCCCCAAATCACCACGCGCAACCATAGCCGCGTCGGTCACATCTATAATAGCATCCAGATTCTCAATAGCTTCTGGTTTTTCGATTTTGGCAATAATCTTAGCTAAATGCCCTTTAGCTTCTATTTTTTTCCTTAGATCTGTGATGTCTTTGGCATGACGAACGAAAGATAAAGCAATCCAATTGACAGGATGATTGAGAATAAAGGCTAGATCTTTTTCATCTTTTGGCGTAAGTGAAGGAAGAGAAATAGCCGTTTGTGGTAGATTTACCCCTTTATTGGAAGATAAGACGCCTCCGAAAAGGACTTTAAGTTTGACCTCATCCTTACCATTCGTTGCAACGACTTCTAATTCAATTTTACCATCATCGACAAGGACTTTTTCGCCTACATTTACATCCTGAGCAAATTGGAGGTAGCTCATGTAGATTTTGTCCATATTCCCCACGCATTTTTCATTCGTAAAGGTTAGAATATCCCCCTCTTTTATTTTCAAGCCATCATTTTCCATCTTCCCTACCCGAAGCTTAGGCCCTTGTAAGTCAGCTAATATTGCTAAATGCGCGTTATATTTATTATTGATGTAGCTTACATGATTAATAGTCTTTAAGTGATCTTCGTGGGTTCCATGTGAAAAGTTGAGCCTAAACACATCGACACCAGCCTTCGCCAAAGCCAATAAATTACTATATCCTGCTGAAGCAGGCCCTACAGTTGCTACGATTTTTGTTCGTTGAAATTTCCCTAATTGCATGTTCTTCTAGTTAATATGTGAGGAACAGATAGCCTCCAAAGGGGCTCTGCCAAAACCAAGCTACTAACATAATAACATTTTTTGGTAAAGGCGAATTTATTGACGATTAAAATATTAATCAATTTAAATTTGTGGGTTTTCTTAAGAAAAAGAGGTGAATATCAAGGAAAACACGCCTATCAAGAATTCCTTTTTCAAGCTTTTTGACATTTTTTTTGATCCTGTTGTAACAAATGGGCTTGGGCATCCGTCTTAGCAGTGATTAAATTCGGAGCTCTGCGCAGTGCTTGAATACTATTTTTAAAACCAAGGCTGATCTTGAATTAAACAACAAGCTGCAAAACAATTTTCTCATGAACAATATATGCTTACTTAACAGACAATTTCTACGTACTTTATTTTCCTTTTTAATACTATTTTTATTTGGTACGACAATGCTCTTTGCACAAGAAGAGCCCGTGGATTCCACAAAAACCGATGAGGGGAAAGACATTAGCATTCCTGGTCATCATGAAAAGGGACGATTATTCACAAACTGGCTCGGTTTATCTGTTGGTATCAATGGATATGCTAATGACGGTCGATTGAATCTTCCTGCTTCAATGGATAATTTATCCCTAAGATACGGCAATTCAATTGAATGGACCTTGCATTTACTAGGCCAACGCGTTGATCTCTATAAAAAACGTTTTGTCCTAGAATATGGCCTAGACATGGTTTTTAATCAATATCGTTTTGCCAACGATATCACCTTAGTCCCAGAAGAAAAAGAAGTTACGATACAAGAAGAACTCGTTGATTTTAAAAAGAATAAACTCCGAACAACATCTTTAAACATGCCGCTTTTGCTAACATTTGCTTCCAAGAAAGGAAAGCAAGGACATGTTTTTCACTTTAGCGCAGGCGCCTACGGTAGTGTTCTGCTCGGAGCCATCCAAAAGCAGAAAGTCAAGGGAGAAGGAAAAATAAAAACAAGGGACGATTTTAACCTCAACAATTTTAATGGCGGCTTAATGGCGCGTATAGGAGGCGGCCCCGTTACCTTTTATGCTAAATATAGCCTTACTTCTTTGTTCAAACAAAATCAAGGGCCTGAGCTTACCCCATTCTCTTTCGGTATTCTTTTAGTCGACAATAGTTATGATGATTATGTGGATTAAGGAGTTGAACTACCCAAAGTCTACAAGAAGGCTGAATAGGGTTTAGTTTTTTACTAATTTTGAGTTTTTTGGAATGCAAGTTGCATGGATATTCTCATACATCTCTATGCCCTTAAACTTAATTTTGCCAATATGCAGGAACTCGCTGTTATCCACCAAACGACTCAATTGTTCATCCAAGATTTTAGAATAAATATGGAACCGCCTCAGTTAGAAGAAGCGGAACTATTGGATATGATTGCAGAAGTGGTCGGTCAGCTTATGGAACGTAGGTTTGAATTTCTCTTACAAACACTGTATAGACTAGATGTGGATGAAGAAAAAATGCGCTCAGCCTTCGCTCCTTCTAATCCTGAACCTGCCAATCTTTCCTTGGCGAAAGCTATTTTAGAACGACAAAAACAGAAGGTTCTGACTCGACATCAATATAAATCTAAGAAGCAGAATATTGATTGGTTTGATTTTGATTAGTTTCTCACTAGTAAACTTCTCTGCAAAAATAGCAGGATTTTACAGCGTATTTTAACGAATCAAAAAACTGCCCCCCTTGCTATAGAACCTCTAAGGCTACCGCCTTTTCTAGCATATAATTGCAATGACTTCCTCAGGTTAAGCATTAGGAGTGAAGTGTCAGGAGTAAAGTCGATTTTTTCTCCCTAACACCTTGCTCCTAACGCTCTTTCTCAAAGTTTACTAGCTCCTTTCCCTACGATGTCTTCTAAATATGCGCCATCTTCACAGAATAGGGCTAGTTCTTCTTTTATGAAAGGTTGAATTTTGTCCTTGGCTTCGTCAGGATACAACAAATGAAGGTTCGGCCCTGCATCCAAGCTAAAATATAGCGGTAATTTAGTAGAAGCTCTGAATTCTCGAACAGCATGAATGGCAGCTAAACTATTCGCTGTCATTAATATATAAGAAGGGTGAGAAGTCATCATTAAGGCATGAAGGGTGAGCGCCTCATTTTCTGCAATCTCTCCAAAACGTTCTATGTCTCCACTTTCTAGCGCATACATTAAATCCCACATTCGATTTCTCGCCTGCTGGTATCGAGCCTCAGCATAAGTATTGTCTTCCATCAAGGCGTGTCCTGCTCTACTAGATACACTCTTTTCCTTTCGACTGATGAATAAGATATCATCATGAAAGGTGTGAAAAACCGGGTGTACAAGACTTTCACAAGGAACCGCGAATAGATTGGAAGAGCCTTCTATAGAAGCCGTTTCTCCCCAAGCAGCCAAGGAAGGATACACGGAACGACAAGCACTCCCAGAGCCTAACCTAGAGATATAGGAAGCCTTTTTCAAAAAATCTTGTTCATCGGCTAAGTTCCCAAACATCTTCTGCTCCATACTGCAAAGACAAAGCGATAGAGCACTCATAGCCGAAGCGGAAGAGGCTATCCCTGCCGAGTGCGGAAAGGAATTTTCTGACCAAATAGTGAGTTTCAATTGATTCAAAAACGGAAAAATAGGTAGTAGCGATTGCAAGAATTTTTCAATTTTTGCTTCAAAAGCTTTGTTTTCTTTTCCTTCAAAATAAAAAGATAAGTCAAGCTCTTTTCTATTAGGTTCCGATTCATACTCTAGCCAAGTATTGGTGTGAGCATTCGTCAAAGTAAAGCTAATAGAAGGATTACGAGGAAGTTGTACGCCATATTTCCCCCAATACTTAACAATAGCTAAGTTAGAAGGACTTCTCCAACCTACTTTCCCCGCAGCAAAAGTATTTTTAAATAAAGTGAGCTTCGAATTAGTATAGTCCATATTTTATATTTGATCTTGGCTTGAAGGTCACAAAAATAATCTTTTTTCTCCATTCTTTAGCACTTGTCCTCAATTCCTTTTATAGCCAAAACATCGTTTTCGAAAAAAATCCATCGACCAAATAGCTTGAGTGTGAGTTTGTGGGTAAGTGTCCCCCCACTTCTATTGAAAATGAGATTTCGGATTATTAGGCATATCGTCATTTTTCAAAATCATGATATGGTCTCACGATTTGTTTTTTGCAAGGAGCCAAAATAGCTAGATGAACTAGGATTATATTCTTATTGATGCCTCCTATTGCATAAAAAATATTTAAAATGTTGGTAGTTAACTTATTTTTATCATAAAAAATGAACTATTTCAATTTATTGTTCGAAAAATAATTTATATTAGCAGCCGATTCAAAAAATAGCCCTATCCGCCTCATACGTCCTGTATGTACATGAAAGAGGTTTGTCTTGCCCTAATTTTATAGACGAACCAATTACATAAAACCCTAGGTTATGGAAAATAAAAATCTTACACTAGTACTATTGGCATTGTTCGATAGGGGTGGTTTATTACCTGAATTGACGAGGTATATTCAGAAATATGTACCGAAAGACACTTCCTTGATATTACGTATCCATGAATGGATGGTGAAGTGTTGTAAAAATCCAACAAAGCTCAACCAAAAACTTTGTAAAGAACAAGTTTTCAAGAAGGTGTATGGCTCAAGTACAGCTTACAACGATGATAATCTACGAAAACTTACGTCTAGATATTATGATATGGTTAAGGATTTTTTGGTTTTGAGAAGTACTCAAAATGATACATTTTGGTATTACATCCAGTTAATTGCTGAGCTAGAAGAACTCGGATTGGACAAACCGTTTTATGAAATACTTGACAAAGCCGAGAAGTGTTTGCCCAAAGAAGAAGTCAAGCACCATTTAGCGAAATCTAATTTTCTGGAAGCCTATTATTATCATCCAAAACGTTCTACAAGAGAGAAGAAACAATATTTAGGGAAATTAGATGAGGCTTATAAACACCATGAAATTTATAGTATTTTAAAGAAACTGAAATACTTTTGTGAAAAATTGTTTTGGAATAAGGTGTATGGAGAGGAATTGCCTATAAATTTCGAGGCGAAATTGGAACATTCCTTGAGTAATCCATACATCGAGGAAAATTTACTTGCTAGATTGTTTTCCTTAGCTGCTAGGCTATTACACAGCCCTAGCTTCAAAACATACAACGAATTCAAAGATTTATTTTTACTTGATTTTAATAATATTCATTCTGAAAAAAGTGCCTTATTAACTTATCTATTAAATGGTCTTGCATTATTTAACTATGGAGATGGTCGGGTAGAAGAAATTTTTTCTTTGCATAAATTAGGCTTAAAGCACCAATTGCTAGTAGAAAAAGGTGTAATGGAGGAACTACAATTTATTAATGTCGTTTCTATAGCTTGCAACATCAAGGAATTAGATTGGTGTGAAGATTTTATATACAACCACTTGCCGTATTTTAATAAATTCCCAAAACAGCGTGATAATATAGAAGCATTGAGTATGGCTTTATTAAACTTTGAAAGAGAAGAATTTAAAGCTTCCGAGTTTTTACTTAGAAAAATATCTAGTCCTGATCAATATTTTATGCTATGTACAAATATTTTAAAATTTAAAGTTTTTTACGAACTAGGAAAACATGACGATATATACGACGCCAAGCACTCTTTTCTATCCAATTTAAGCAAAAAGGTTAAAATAGGACATGAGTATGAATCCCCTAATGTTAATTTCTTATTAACGTTAGAACAAATCATTAACTTTGAAAACGATGAACAAATCACAAAAACATCTATTTTAGCAAAAATCGAATCTTTCAACAATAAAATAGTTGAAAGAGAATGGCTTATTGCCAAAATCAAGGCACTTCATGATAGCAATGCTTCTCCCTTCTAAACTCTATTTAAACCTTAGAATTTCTTTATGATGGAAATCTTCAATTGTGATATGGACTTCATAAGTTCCTTCTGCCAATTCTAAGTTTGAATAAACCGAGGTTTCAATGGATTCATGCATAAAAATCAAGCGCTTGTTTCTATCATAAATTTGCACTTTCATAGGCTGTAGTAAATGCCCACTAGTACCAAAAAACTTATCTGGAATTATACAAATAGAGCTGGAACGACCATTTTTAGGTTGAATGAGAGCCACACCTCCTCCATCTTCGGCATATGCTGCTGCTTCTCCAAAATTCAAGCTAGATAAAATAAAG
>JAHDHB010000001.1:7589-42572 GCA_020631545.1 Saprospiraceae bacterium
AGGTATATACATTTCTTTTTCATAGCAATCAATTTTTGTTTTTTAAATATTCATAAACATCCTTCAGTAAAGTCGAATTATAAATAACGCAAGTTAAGAAAGGATACTTGCTTGTTTCAAAGTTAGGAGTAAAATTCCATTTATTTAATTCTTCCTTGTTATTTTTTAAAGTACATAAAAATGAAAGATTTCAGTTCACAAAAAAACTGTATCAAAAACACAAAGAATCGAACCACAATCACCAATTAATCAACAATAAAAAAATTAAAACAAGCTAAAATATATTCTTCAAAAAAAATAAAAATCATTTCCGTTTCAAATTTTAAAAATTTTGTAAAGCCTAATTTCCCTTTTATCTTCGACCTAAATAAAGGACGAATAACGGTGAGATAGGGCTATTTTACTTGTTATCGACTTTATAAAAAAAGATCCCTACTTAAGGATCATCCCCAAAAAAACAAGTTTTATTCTGATTTACCAGAAATGTAGTAAATCAGTAAAACTAAAGTAGTGGTTAGGGTAATGGCTCCCTGTTCTTTTGCGTTTAGAAATAACTGTGAAAATTCAGGGAGCAGCCTTTGATTTAAAATTGTACTCCTGTTCTAAGATAGTTTGGGTTTGGGCTCTACCTCTTCTGCGGTTTTCTAGAAACTAAGGAAGAGGAGAGTCCGTTGGCTTTTGTCTTGGCTTATAAAAAAAGCCCCCTATCCGAAGATAGAGAGCCTTAGCTAATTATATGAAGAGTTCGTTATTTGTGCTTTTTCACAACTTTCTCAACGAACTGCTTTTTGCCATTGTTCATAATGACAAAGTAATAAGCAGCACTTAGGTTGCTAAAATCAACCGTTTTGGAGTTAACACCAGGATTAGGAATGATAACTTCTTGGAAAATAACCCGTCCTAGTACATCTGTCAACCTATAAGTAATAGGGCTTCGGTCTTGTGCTTCATAAGCAATGGTGAAGATACCTTCACTAGGATTAGGAAAAATAGACGTAATGCCAAATCCATCTTCTTGCAAACATCCTACGAATATCTTATCGGAAAGATCCGTTGTTCCATCTAAATCAACAACCACCAAACGATAATAACGGCTCAAGGAAGAACGAGTATCTGTAAAGCTATAAACGGCTCCTCCTTCGGAATTACCCCTAGGCTCAACTTCACCCAATGCTTGCCAGTTTTCGCCATCATTAGAGCTTTCTACACTAAAATGACTAACATCTGTTTCAGAAGAAGTTGCCCATTCCAAGCGATTTTGCTTGTTCTCATCACAGTCTCCCTTGAAATACGTCATTTCGACAGGAAGTGGCGTAGGACAAGTAGGATCGGTGGAAGCTAACACGGTTATCGGTGTGCTTGTTAGCTCTAGGCATTCTGTACCGAAAGGATTAACCGTAGCCCAGTTTGAACCTACCGTAATAGCGTCTATAGCTGCCGAAGCCGTAGCATCTGCCGTCAAGTAATTAATGGCATAAACAGAACAATTGGATTCCGATGTCGTCGAGTTATTCTTAGGTATGGTAAAGGCGGCTGAGACACCACCGATAGAAATTTCCTGCACCAACTCTGTTGCATTTCCTTCTGGTACATTACTACATACCAACGCATAAAACATGGTATAATCAGGGTCTACATTTAGATCCGGTTGCATGTTTACGCTTATTATTCCATCTTCACAAGCCGTAAGCAAGGAGGGAGAACAGACGGTAAAATCATGCGGGCCAGCCATCCCGATTAAAGGATCGGCAGCAGCAGCATTTAGGTGAGTTAAGGTTGTTGGAGGTGAAGCAACGATGTCTATAGCGCTATTAGGACAAGCATTTAAGACATAAACGGAATAGTTTCCAAAAGCAACTCCAGAGAAATCACAATCTCCAGAATCATCCGATTGGATAATATTTCCTGCTCCATCAACTAAGTAACAAATGTTGGTATTGGCGGCATCGAATCCTGCATTAAGAAATGGCAGTGATTGGCCGGGTATATAGTCGCACTGTGCAAATGATTGTTGGATGCTAAAACAACAAAATAGAAACATCCAGCTTATCTCCTTGCAACAGAGTCGACTCAAAGCGTATATATTAAATTTCATGTCGTCTCTTAAAATTTAAAAATGAATTAATGCACGGCAAAGGGATATCTTTGCCCATGAGATAGCTGTAATGTTATTCTGGTGCTATAGTTCCAGGGTTTGGCATACAAGCAGTAGGCACCATTACATTAAAGTAAGTACAAAAATCACAAGAAGCTCCTGCCGTACCGTCTGTCAATACGATATAACAAGTATTGGCTGGTAAAACATCATTCACACTTAGATCGGTACCCAAAATAATACGGGTAAGGGATTGAGAATTATAACAGGCATCGCCAGGATTTCCAGCTCCATCAGCCGTTTTGAAGTAAGAAAAATCAACACAAGCTGAGCCTCCTGCACAATCGTTCAAACCCGCTCCTAAGAAAATTTCTCCAGGCTCCGTTCCAGTACAATATTGAAAGTAAACGGAAGCTTCAAAGGTACTTTGACCAGGAATAAGGGTAGGATCAGGATCACAACCGTTTGTTCCCATTCCTGAGCCTGCTGTTGAATTGATATTCGTATAAACATTACCTGGGCTACCGATACTTCCATCATACATTAAAGGCTGTCCACAATGGTCATTGCTTGGACTACCACCATTGCCTAAATCTGGGCCAGGAACGTTGGCAGCATCTCCCGTATTCGGATTCGCCATATTCGAAGCACAAGCAGCGCCGGTACTTGTATAAGTAAGGTCAAAACCTGCTTGCCCCGTTACTGCATTTGATTTAAAAACTAAAGTAAAACAATCTGAGGTAGAGGTATAAGTAACATCACTACCAGTTCCTGTATAAACTCTTGCAGCATACTGCCCAGGATAGATAGAGGATAAGGTCGTGTTTTGAGGTACATTCCCTTGGTTTCTATAAAGATTTTGGCCGTCATAAAACTCCAAGTAATCTCTATTGGCTTCAAGGTCAAAATTTACAGCAGTTGAAATAGGCATTCCATCTTCGGAACAAATGGTATACCTCCAAAGTTCGTTGTTGGTATAGTCACCACTAGCTCCGCCTGAATCATAAATCGTTCCCGCACAGCCAAAGAAAGAAGCATCTGTACCAGCACAGTTCGCTCCAAGGTTAAGATCTTGGCTTGTAGCCAAATTCGTCATACCCAAACATAGTAATAGGGTAAGTAAACATTCAATCATTTTCATAGTAAATTTCATTTGTTCGACCACAAAGATTTATTAGTTAAGAGTTTATAGTTAAGAGTTAGTAGTGTGCCTCTTTGCGAAGTATGGCTTTTCTTCTCTTAAATTGGGTCTGCGCTATTTGAGCAGCGTTAAACTTTTAACCACCAAGGTTTTGTTGGTCGTTACTTGATTGAGCTTGATTCGAAAGATGGAGTATAAAGACTAGTTGTTCTACAACTAGTTTTATAGCGGTGTTCGGTCTCTTTCTTAATCATTTCAACCCGTTAGTGAAAAATGGGAATTAATAAAGTTTTAAGTTTTGTGTTTAAAAAGTTACGCCTAAAAAGACTTAGCAGCATTTTCCAAATACATAGCTTTAGCCCTTTCTAGCGTCGCCAAAAATTAGACGAAGAAATGAACTAAAGTCTCACTTTTCAATTTTGTAAAAAGTATGATTTTCAAGGAAAACACTAAGGTAAGGACATAGGAATTGCCTGTGAATCAGGCCCCTTTCTATAGCTAAAGCATTTAAAAAAGAGACTCATTTCACTTATTTACAAAGCTCTAACCCCGTATGGGGTTACCTTTGCAAAAGAAAATTATAACAATAAATATGTCGAATAATTGGCTCTGATTAGAACGAAAATAAATCATTTTTTTTATCTCAACGGACATAAAAAATGTCAAAACACTTTCTTCTAATCGATATTTTACACAGCTAGTTGTTTAAGCCAATGGCGCTCTGGCAAAGAGCGAAGATACTATTACGGTTATGGGGGGCAAAGATAGAAAACTTTCCTTCTTTTTCCAACCATGTCACTTATCTAGACGAACATGTTCGTAAAGACGTTGCATATTGCTTGAAAAAAAATAACGATTAATGTAACTTTTAATGCGTTTATTTATCGAATGAGATAAAAGGATAAGATGTCTTCGAAGTTAGAATGCTATCGCTACAACATGGAGGCGAAAAAATAGGCGCAAAACATTCTAGGCTCCTAAAGATTCTAGAATCCCCTAGTTTTTGAATAGGAGACAGAGAAAAGATAAAGAGCTGGTAAACCTATAATTTACCAGCTCTTTACTAGGATATGCTTACTGAGCTTTTTGAAAGACTTCATCGTCCTTCAAAACTCAAACGTTAATTTCATTTTACCATGTACTGATACTATAAGCTCCTCTACATGGAAAAGTAATTACTGCGCCCAATTGATTACCACCACCAAATATACTAACCGAATTAGGAACACCAGCGCCACAGTTGCCTACAGTAGTACCGACCGTTTCTGAGATTCTATGCCTCCAAGGGTAAAACCAGAATGGTCTTATAGAAAGATCGACCTCTATCCCACAGCCGAAAGCTGCAAAAATTGTCAAATTATGATCATAAGTGTTATAACTATGCGTAATCGTGCCGCCTCTATTAAGGTTCAGAGTGTTTACATCTAATTGAAGACTTACGGCATCTTCCTCTTGCGCTATAACCTTAATTTCATAATGAAGATTTGGTTGTTTAATACGCCCCTCCTCTAAATTAGTCTCGCTATTTTCAAAATCCATATTGTCGTGCGCATCTGTAATTTGCTCCGATACACTATAAAGAGGAATCAAGCTGTAATTAGCGGCACTAAATTCAGTTAAAAGCGCCTCATCATCTGAAGAAACGGATAGGATGACTTTATTTTTACGGTTTACGCTTTGAAGTTCAATATCTTTTTGGAATTTCATTGGAGAAAGCGTAATCGTTTCTGGCAATTCATCTCCATTAGGTGCATTCATGCTTTCCTTTGCGCAAGAAGAGCAAATCAGTACTAGGATGGATAATCCTAGCAGCAAGTTTCTTGAGTTCATCATAATGAATTAATTTAAATGTTGGGTGCTTACTCTATTCTGGCTTTTCAGCTTCCACCGTTTATAGTATCTTGGTTTTTAGGAATCGAGATAGTTCACGATAATACCCCTAAAACTTTAAGGGTAAGAGTTCTAGGTATTCAGACGATCTCGCCCCTATTTTTATTGTCGCTTTTCCAATTCTTGCCACATAGCAAAATTAAGTGGTCAGTTCTTATACTTCTACACCAAGTTACAATACAGAATGAGTAAACAAGTCAATATTCCGTCATTTACAACACATTAACAAAAAAACCATTACAAAACATAAACACCTTCCATGAAATTAACTTATAGTAAATTTAACATTTACACAACACACAAAAAGCTAGACATTAATCTTTTAAAGAAAGGCAAAAAGGACCTATCAAGCAGCAGAATTAATTCCTTCAATCCATATGATAGCCATGAATAACACCAAGTATGCAGACGGATTTTTCCAAAAATCGTTAGGAGACAGCCGCTTAAGTTTCCGTTTAGCCCTTACTACCGCTCTATAAGAACAAAAAAAACCGTCTGCCCAACAAGTTGGTAGACGGTTTTTCGAATTTCGATATACTTTAACAACTCCAAGTGGAGCAACTTGTTACGTAGATTTAGGTTTCAATAAAAGTCCGTTTCCTAAGTCTTTCTTTATCGTATAAACAGTATTCCCTTCATCATTGAGCGTAACGGTTACTTCCGTTTCGGTTTCTTTCCAATGCCCTTCAGTAGTTCCCAAAGTATCATCAGGATTGATGGTCGTTCTAGTAAGTGTACCGTCTTTTTTAAAGGTAAAACCAGCACGGGCACGTGCAGGAGGGAAATTGTAGGTAGAAGGCCGGTAAATTTCTAAAGCGTCTGTATCATTTTCAGCGGAATGCAACCAGCTTCCAATGATGGTTTCAACACCTACTTGAGTTGTTGTTCCATTAGGTTGAGAAGTGGTTGTGGTGTCCGTAGGCGTATCCGTAGTTGTTCCAGTTTCAAAACATGCTGTAAGCGAGAAACTGATTAACAAGGCTAAAATAATTCTCATGATGAAGTTATGTTAATAAGGTAAGCAAAAAAATTGCTTAGGGTAAAAGATGGTTTTAGATTATGTCAACTGCAATTACGAAAAATTAATTGATGTTTCAAAGTAATGGAGCACGAGTTTATGAAAATACATATGTTCCGAATACTTCATTTTGTTATAACTTTAGTAAAAAAAATACTTTTGGGTGGAAACTGGACTTCGAGAAAGGAGGGATAATAAAAGCCTAAGAAATGAAAAAAATCAGGTAAAGCATGGTTATCAGGAATAAAAAAAGCCCGGTCCCCTAACGTTTTAGGGGGAATCGGGCCTTCTAATGACTAACTAACTACATTTTTAAGCCGTAGCGGCTATATCTTTGACGTCAACCTTTAAAAAAGGTCAACTATGTGCATCACACTAGTACAAATCAATTTTTCAATTAATTTGGATGCGGCCTAGGGCAATACATGCCCATAAAGCACACTCGTTATGGAGGATAACTAATCGTACAGGAGGTAACACCAAAAAAATTAGGTGCAAACTAGGGTTTTTCTGGAGGAATTGAAAACCCATGGTAGCAGTCGAAACCTAGTGTTTACGGAGCTTTGAGCTTTTTTTAGAAGCCCACAATAATCTGTCAGGAACGAAGAACAGCACAACTCTTTGTCTCGGCTACACCTCAAAGTTCGGAATATAATATTGAAAAATCAAACCGATTTTTTATTTCTTTATGATTTTTCATCAAATATCCTAGGTTATGTTATGTATTTTACTGCTTTTTCCCCTACGAATAAAGGGATAGAGGACTAGATTAAGCACTTGAAGCGTTGAAAAATAAAAAATAGAAAAACTAAAAACTAGTGCCGTTTTTTTATGGCAGCTATATTTGATAAAAACGACACTTAGTCGAAAAAAAACATCAAATTTTTTTATTACTAATCTATCTCCTTGTCTTCTCTTCTTTTTTTGACTTCCTCAAATTCACTTAAGATTTGGGCTAGTTCAGACTTCAAATTCAACAATTTAGACGTAGTTTCATTGTTTTTGGAGTCTTTCATTTGAGCTTCCAAGGCCTTTAATTCTCGTTCGGTGTCCTCTAATTCTTTAGAAATCTGGAATTTTGCAGAGCCACCAGCAAGTTTTGCTCGCTCAAGTCGCAGATAGCCTAGCTTTTCTATCAAAACATCTCTAGAGTCCTTAATACTCGTGGCCTTCTCAGGATTTTCGTTTTCTTGAGAAACAATAATAAGCTCAATGATGACATTAATCAATTTTTCTAATCGCTTATTAAAAGCCGTAATTTCAGCTACCGTAGCTTCTGCCTTAGGCGCAATGGGCGATTCCTCCCCCAAATCCTTCTCTATAACCGTAATTCTTTCATCAAGCAAGTCTTCTAATTCCTTCTTTTCAACCATTTTTTGGTGTTCCGCTTGGATTACACCAAACTCCTGGCCTAGGAATTCGCCTAATAACAAGTAGGCATCGAATTTTGTAGCGTCAAAGTTTGTCCACGTTAACGATTCAAAAGGAAATTCTTTAAATTTTGCTTGGTAATCGAACAACTCCTTTGGTGCATTATCCGTCATCATTGTTCTCAAATAAAACACATTACTTTCCCTACCATTCTTGTATATAATTTTCCCCATACGAGAACAATCTTCACAAAACAAGCCCGAAGTTTCTTTATGTTCATAGACCGTCAGTTCCGAAAAATCCATTTCGATTCGCTCAATACCATAGTTTCTAGCGAGTGTCAAGGTCTGTTCTAAGCTATTTTCAGAAGATAAATATTGCTTAATATCCGAGAAATCACAGATTACGATATTTTCTACTTGGCGGCGAATCAAGGGAATTAAGCCATAATTATCTCCACTATGGATACCGTCAGAGACATTGACATATCGAGAGCGTTCATCAAATAGACCTAAAAACTCTTTGATGAGATTGCGAAAAGAATGGTTAATGTGCCGTTTGGGTAACCCTTGCTGGTAGTAGATCGGATTATGGATCCAGCCACCTAAACGCAGGTTGAGGCAAGTAATCAAAAAGGATTGTGCCCAAAAATTGTAAATCCCCATACCAGAATGAACGATAGCCGCCGAATTGGTGATAGCATCTTGCAATTTGGTTCGACCTGCTTGATAAATATCCGTCTTTGCATAATTAGTGACTTCCGAACCACAATAATACTTTGCAAACTCAAAGGGGTACGCTCTTCGTCTTCTACGGTCAGCTTCGATGGATTTGTGTACGTTTACAGCCGAATTGATGATATGATAAGGGCCAGAGAAATTATCGTCTCCTAAGTCCTGTACTTTCATCATGATATCGTTCCTCAAATTCCCCAGTTGTCCATTTGGCTTCCGTCCCTCCGTTACTAAAAAAGCGGAATAAACCTTTAGTTTTAGAAGGTTATGCAAATTGCTTCGATTGGCCTGGCTAAAGAAAAACAAGAATATCATCAAAGCCGTAGAAATTAGGAAGCAGTAATAAACGAACCAAGTATTTTTTTCTATGAAAAAGATTAACAAGCGCGTCAAGCCCGAAAAGTAAAAACACATTACTAAGATAGCGAGGAAGTTAGAACCCCAAGAATAGACACGCCCTTTCGGTGCTTTGGCTGGTGTTCCCAGTCCGATTTTAGATTTGCTGTAGGTCCAATAGACTCCAGCCAAAAACAGGAAAGTGGCTAATGCGACAACCGTCACCCCGCCTAACAATAAAAAAACGAGTGTCAAAAGCGGTAGCACAATCATGGCTATCCAAAGGATAATGTTCGACCCTTTAACCCCACTTATCGCAGCTTTTAACTCTTCAACGTTTAAAGAACGTAATTTTAGCTGATAATAGATAACAGACATGATATAAGTGCCCACGAGCATCCCCGTAGCTAAGGATATCGGAAACACAAAGACTAGCCAGTAATCAAAAATAGGAAAGACTCCTAGGCCCTGCAACAAATCATAGCCTCTAAACAAGCCGACTACAAAAATGACCGCATAGATAAAAATACCGCCTATCAGGATATAACGCTTGGCTTTTTTATTAATAAGGCTAGTGTGTAGGTTGTCATTTAGACTATGTCGGAGGTATTCACTATGAAAAACGCTAAAGGCAACTCCTTGAACGAAAAGGAAAAGCAAGACTTTCAGACTTTCAGCGTTTACCGAATTTTTTATATTCTGAAAAGCCAAAAGCAAGTTATCAATATAAACTTGAATCCCAGGAAGAATTCCCCCTACCTTCAATTCCTCCGTATAATAAGAAAGCATGAAGTCATTCACAAATTGCTCGTCGGATACTCCACTCAAGAAAGCAATGATGGAAGAAGCTAAAAAGAATAGAATACCGAAAAACACTATAGAGTTGAAGATCCACCCGCCTAACCAAGTGCCAATCAAACTGTTGAAGTTGGTTCCTGACACCGTAGAGTCAGAAATAAACCCACGTACTCGCTTCAAGTGCATCATCTGTTCTTCCGCAGTAGGGAGTTCATTATTATGATTTTGGCTACCGTCCTGCTTTGGCAAAAAAGGAGAGTTTTCAGCATCAACACCAAATTTGCCGTTCGCCGACTTACTTCCAGTCAACAAAGAGCTCAAGCAAGAAGTTACAAAACTACCACTAGAGACTGTGCTCATATAATCAAACCGACGAAAAAAACCTTGCTTCATCAAGGCACGGATAAAACCTAAGGAAACAATAGAACCACGCACGCCTCCACTAGAGAAGCAAATGCCCCATTTTCCTTTGGCTTCTTCTTCCGTTATATTATTGACTTTTCTCCGCTTTTTCAGATAGGTTTGCTCAGCAATAATGATATCCGAAAATTTGGAGGTATAATCAGGGTAAATATTTTTGCTATTATCTTCCATTCACATTTTGAGTGCTTGTTAATCCTGTACCAGTTGAATGTTAAGGGCATTCTACTTTCTGCAATTTGAATTAACTATTTTTTAATTATTTGGGAGAGTATAAAGTTGGGCATACAACGGCCAAGCCGCGAATATAAGTGATCATTGTAAAAAGGAATGATTAACCTCTGACGATTTCATCAATCATAAATCGTATTTTTTCATTAATTTCTACTTATCGGAGTAAACTCATTCATTCTTTTAAAGTAAAAAATACTTGTATCAGGTCGTCAAAAAGAAGCTATAACATTCAGTATTTCGTTCAACTTCGCCGAAAAGTCCTTCGTCTTTTTCTAGCACTAGAAGAACAACTACTGAGAGACTCCTTCAAAAATCCGTAAATATAAACGATAGTAATAATAAAAATCCACCTTTGGACAATTTATTTGCAAATTAATTATTCTTTAACACTACTAAATAGTGCTTGGCAAAAAAGGTAGGTATTAAGTATTTCAAGAAATGTACAAAAAAGAATTGACAATCGGCCAAATGGATATTAAACAATACCCAATGCAATATTTTTATATAAAACAGTCAACACCATTTTCTTTGGGGAAGCTTTCAAGTTACATTTATTTTAATCTCATTAAAATTCGGCTTAAATTTTCTCTAATGCGGCAAAGCCACTACGGTAGTAGGAAGCAGTAGGATATTCCTCCTTTCAGTGTTTGATGTTTACGCTCTTTATTCTTATCTCTTATACGAATAAATCGACACTAGTGTTGCTGTATTCCCCTATTTTTATATGACAATTATTTACTCCCTGATGTTTATCGGAAGAACTTAAGCGATCCAATAAAAACAACCTACTACTAAGGGACTGTAAAGAAATAAAGTTTGCAGCCCCAAGGTAAGAAAATGTTACGAACCCTTCAACTACATTCAATTTTTGCCCTCCTTTCTCCTCTCCATTTGTTATCTTTACAAGGATGCTATGAATTTTCGACGCTGTCGCTTGAAAAGACACCTTGACAAGGGACATAGAACAAAAGATAATCCTCAATTATTCTTGAGCTTTATTTTTGCCAAAGAATGTATTTTAAAAAGTCTCACAATGTGAGCAAGCTAAACGGTTTCAACACTTTCGCTTGATTTTTCGTTGAAGTTATTCAGAATTCTAAGCAGCTTCAGTGCTAACAAGCGTATTTTCCTATTACGAACTATGCTCGTTATGCTGTAACGAATTCTAGTGAACAACGCTACGTTTCCCTTCGAAAAGGGAAAGCTTTCTTATAGAAGACATGGCCGCCAACCTACCTTCTGTACCCATTAAGAACCAAACACTTATCCCTGTACATATGAAAAAATATCTACTTTCTATAATCTTCCTTTTTACAAGCCTTCTTGGGTATAACCAAACCGTTGATGCGGACTTAATCGAACAATTCAGTAATGAAACTGGAGCAAAAATAACGATCCATAGAGCTACTGGAGCGCCTAGTTTCATTCAATTTTCCCAAAAGAGCCCCTTAAAACTTAAAGGGACAACTCTAGAAGAAAAAGCCAAACATTTTATGGTTGTTTACAACGGCCTATTTGGGTTTCGCAAAAACATTGATGAATTGAGTTTGACCGATGAAATCACCGATGAATATGGGATGAATCACATCACCTTACACCAACATTATCAAGGAGTTCCTATATATGATGGCCTTCTGCGCTTTCATTTCAATCAAGTGGATGAATTAACTGCCGTAAATGGTGTTTTTATACCCAATATCAACTTAAATACAACGCCAAATCTTACACCAGCAGAAGCTCAAGCTAGCGCTATTTCTCATGTTTATACTCAAACTAACACGGGGAACATAGGAGCTCTGAACGCTGCTAACAACACATTGCATGTTTTTCGACACGGCTTAGTGCAAGGTATAAAAGCACATAATTATTTAGCATACGAGGTAGAAGTGGTAGGAAATGGCGTTCGAGAGTTTGTATTTATTGATACACAAAAAGGTAAAATCATTGAGCAATTCACGGGAACCTTTGATTTATTGGACAGACAGCTTTACGAAACGAGTAATAACCCCGGCAATTTAATTTGGTCCGAAGGGGACAATTTCCCAGGTTCACTAGATGAATGGGAACAAAATGAAATTGAGGCGGCTGGACACATGTATTATCTATTTACTCATACCTTTGGGTATGTTTCTTACGATAATGCAGACGCTCCAATGGTTACGGTTCATGAAGATCCGACTATTTTTTGCCCGAATGCAACGTGGAACGGCACCTCAGCGAATTATTGCTTTGGTACAGCCTCTGACGATGTTGTCGCTCACGAGTGGGGGCATGCTTACACGGAAAACACCAGCAACTTAGTGTATCAATGGCAGCCAGGCGCACTTAATGAGTCTTATTCCGACATCTGGGGCGAAGTCGTGGATTTATATAATGGGTATGATGATGCTGGAGAAAATCCATCTCCTCGCACAAACTGTATTAATAGCCAGCGGTGGAAAGTAGGAGAAGGCGCCACAAGTTTCCCTGGCCCTATCCGAGATATGTGGAATCCGAATTGTGAAGGGGATCCTGGAAAGGTTTCAGATGCAAACTACCATTGTGGAACGAATGATTTCGGAGGAGTTCACTCGAATTCTGGAGTACCTAATCATGCTTTTGCTTTGATGGTGGATGGCGGAACGTATAATGGGCAAACCATTGCTGCACTAGGTATGACAAAGGCTGCACACATCCACTGGCGTGCTCAACGGTTTTACTTGACGTCTACTAGTGATTTTAGTGTAAATGCTGCCGCGCTGGAAACGGCATGTGCTGATTTGGTGGGCATGAACTTAGAAGGATTGACCATGACCAATACGCCTGTTGGGCCTTCTGGAGAGGTGATTACTACGGCTGATTGTGTAGAGGTTACTAAAGCTATTTTAGCGGTAGAAATGGCCGATGCGCCTAGTTGTGGTTTTACGCCGTTATTGAGCAAGCCTGCACCGAGTCTTTGTGCTGCTGGAGAAGCGCCTAATGTTTTATATATCGAAGATTTTGAGGCGGGTATCGGCAGTTGGCTTGTGACTCAAGAACCTTCCAATCCTGCTACATGGGATCCTCGTGAATGGGTTTGGGAAACTTCCTTGCCTAGCTCTAGGGCTGGTGCTGGTCTTTTTGGCCCAGATCCCATTCCTCTAGGCGACTGTGCCACGGATTTGGATAATGGAATTATTCGCTTAGAAAGCCCTACCATCACGATTCCTCCTACAGAGACAGGACCTTTTTACTTGTCTTTTTATCATTATGTGGCAACAGAAGCTTCTTGGGATGGTGGCAATGTTAAATACAGTCGAAATGGTAGTACTTGGCAGTTAATTCCTGGTTCTTCCTTCGTTTTTAACGGCTATAATGGAACCTTAAATACAGCAGGCCAAGGCAACGACAACCCGCTCGCAGGGCAGGTTTCTTTTAATGGCTCCGATGGTGGTTCGGTCACAGGTAGTTGGGGCGAAAGCCAAATTAATCTAAACACACTAAACGCTGTTCCTGGAGATAACTTCCAATTCCGCTTTGAATTGGGTACGGATGGTTGTAATGGGCTAGATGGCTGGTATTTGGATGATATTTCACTCTTTAATTGTGCAGCGACTTTACCTATTGAGCTCATCGATTTCACCGCTAGGGCTAAAGATGATAACGCCCTCCTTGAATGGGCTACCGCAATGGAAATCAACAACCGTGGATTCGAAATCCAGCGTAGTCCTGATGAAAACCGATGGGAATCGCTAGGTTTTGTCGAAGGAGCAGGTAATTCGAACGACCTAATTAACTATACTTTCATCGACGAAGCTCCTAAATATGGCGATAACTACTACCGTCTCAAACAATTAGACTTGGATGGTCAATACAGTTATAGTGAAGTGGAAGTGGTGAAATTTACAAGGGGAATTGGGGAAGGTATCCTTGTTTATCCATTACCTTTTGAGGATGGTTTTTCTATCCTTATCCCCGGGCTTTATGGTGCGGATGAAGAAGTGGTCGAAATAGAGCTTTTTGATGTTTCTGGCAAGCGTCTCTTTCAATATTCTACGACCGCAGCAGAGAACGTCCCTGTAGAACTTACGGGCTTAACGTCTTTCGCTGTTGGGGTTTATTATGTACGCGTAAAAACGAAGGATCGGATGTTTGTGGAACGTTGTGTGAAAGTGGAGTAGTAAATGTTCAAGTGCTAGAAAAGCACTTACAAACGACGTTTTTCTGTAACCCCTGAATTAATTCAGGGGCTACAGAAAAACGCATAAAACCTTGGTTATCTTAAGATAACCAGTTCTTCTTCCAAGAATGAAGCACTAGTTACCCCGTCAATATCTCACGGAGAATACTTGAAGATGCTACTTACTCGTACTTGAAATTCTTTGATTTTGCTTGTTCTCTAACGGCTTTGATGAGGACATTATCCAGTGTTTGCTTTTCTGCATTGTTTTTTTGTTCTTTGGCAATGAACTCCTTTCTCTTGGTGTTCAGGGTATTGATTTCTGCTTGGATTTTCTCTCGCTCTTCCTTCTTTTCGACTAGATATTCTTTACGCTCCTCCTTATCCATTTTCTGCATTTCTTCTGGAAGTGCTTCTTCTTCTACTTCCTCTAAAAACTCTTCATCACTAGAAGCTGCATCAATCAGATCCCATTCTTCATTTTTGTATTGTGCAGAAGATTTGGAAACCGCCCGTTCCACAGAATTAGCTGCACTGAAAGAAGAGGCGTTGGCGTCTTGGACTTCCTGCCGAGCTTTTCGTTTTTTACCTTCTGCGCCATAACTGATGTACGTGGAATTTAAGGATTGATTGAGTTCCAATATTTTATCATCATAAGGCGTAGGAATATGAACGACTTCATCGTCTTGATTGATATTCATGTATTTGCCATCAGCACAATCCGCACCATCTTTCCAGTGCGTTTCAACTCCTTCTTCGTAAGCACCACAATGGATGGTATTTATCATAATGCCTTTAGTTATCGCTTCTTTACAAGCCGTTTTATAGTTATAAGGTCCTTGGTCATAAGGCTCATTACCAGCAATAATGATGAGTTTTAAGTCATTATTATTCGTCGTCCATGCCAAGTCTTTAGCAGCATCATGGACAACTTGTCCACAGTATTCATCACCTCCATTGGTGCTTAATTCAAATAACTTTTCAGAAACTAAGTCTAAATCTGCACTAAGCGGAACAATCTGACGCACATAGCCTTGTTCTACTGAAAGCGTAGAGTTGCCGTATTCATAAAGCGCTATTTCGATAGTTGGAATTTTTCCATCTTGCTTGGTGGTAGCCAAATCATTGACCATTTTCCACAGTTGTGATTTTGCTTGGTTGATGAGGCCATCCATGCTATTACTCGTATCTAATAATAAGGCTGCTTGAATACGAGGTTTTTTATCGTCTGAAGAAGTACGGCTGGTAAGTTCTACCGCTTCTTTAGTCAAAGAATTACTAGTACCTGACTGAGTCGCACAGCTAAAGATAAAAACGAATAAGGTCAGTAAGGATAGATTTATGGTTTGTCGGTTCATAATTAGGGAATAGGCTATTGAAAGAACAAAAATGCGCTGTTCTTTGGATGATTTATGAATAATGCAGGTTAAAAAGTTACGAAAAATGAAAGAGCATACGCTTATCAGGCATGAATTCTTTCCTTTATTTAATTAGATGCTATGATTTTCTTTTTTGGTGGATAGTGTCATGTTTTTTTTATTCAAAAAATGAATCAAGGATAGACTTTTCCTATTTCCTCCCCTAGGAATAAGACCTAAAAAAAGCCGCCCTAAAACTAGGACGGCTTCTGGGACAACAGTAAAAACATTCTTATCAAAAACAGGAATGCTCTTACCTAGTGTTTTATAAACTTGTAAACACTACCTAGTTCATCACGTTTTACCGTAATAAAGTAAATGCCTGGGTCTAAATCAGTAGCATCAAGTTGTAGGAAGTTTTCACCTTCTACTAAAGTATAGACTTTTGACTGAACAACCTGTCCAAGAGCATTGGTAACCTCAAAATCAACCATTTCATCGGCATAACCAAGGATACGTACTTTGGCGTCTCCCTTGATAGGGTTAGGGAAAACAGTAACATTTCCCGAGATTCTATCCAAAGAGACATTTACAATATTACTATAAGTGACAAGGCCGCTTAAGCCAATCAACTTTAGACGGTAATAGTTTTCACCGTACACAAAGTCTCTATCAAGGTAGTCGTATTCAGTAAGAAGATTAGGTTCTCCCTCAGCAGACATTTCGGCGATGGACTCAAAAGAGATACCATTTTTTGAATGCTGAATTTCGAAAATGTCGGCATCTACTTCCGAAAGTGTAGCCCAATCTAACTGAATTCCTTCACGTTCTTTATTCGCAGTAAAATAGAGTAATTCGATAGGGAGCAATGGCTCACCAATAGATTCCGTTGAGCCTAAAGCAAAACTAGAAAAACCATCAAAGAATCTTGCCCTAAAAGAATATCCTCCACTAATAGCATTCACCGTCGTAGTTTCAAAACTTCTAACATCGGCAGCTTGGATGTTATCAAAAGTACTATTCGTTTTAATGATCCTCAAGTCAAAAAGGCCACGTCCTGTAGCTGCCATCCAACCATTAATTTCATCTGTTGTATAATATAAGGTCACCCAATATACGCCTGTAGCAGAATTCGTTTCAGGCGTAACATTATAAGTTTTTTCGGTAATATAGTCCGCAACGTCAGCACTCCATGCTTCTACAGCACCAAGCCCAGCTCTATTAATACTCACTGATGTACATCCATAATCCATGGTACCAGAACTATTTTCCAGTTTCATCATGATGTTTCCAGTAGTTTCGTCATAATATTCAATGGTAGAACTAGGGTTTAAGCTAGTTTGTGTAGGCGATGAACTAAGAGCAGTTTCAATAGTTTTAGGAGCTACTTTTCCAATAAAAGAAACATCGTCAAACAAAAACCAACGATCATCAAGACCCTCAAATTTAAATTTAACGTAGAAGGTAGATTGTCCAACAGCTTCTGCTGTAAAATCAATACCCCCATACAGTGGATTCGATGTACAAAAATTAGACGGAAATACACTACCATCAAATTTAGTCGTAAAATTAACCCCATCCGTACTGTACTGAATAGACACCAAATCATTCATCCCCGTACAATATTGCAATTCGAAATTAAATCCAATACTATCATACCCCATACAATTGATAGGAGCAAAAATTAGTTCGGTAGATTCAGGAAGTCCATCAGCAGTAGCCCCAGAATCAAAAGCCACAAAACCGTTAGTCTCGGTAGTAAAGCCACCAAGTCCAACGGTAATACCAAATCCAGCAGGCTTAGTCTTTGTATATTCAAAGGTTCCATTTCCAGCAATCAATTCATTATTTTGCCAAAAATAAGGAATACCACCAATGAAATCCTCTTCAAAAAACGTTTGAACAGTACCAACAGGTACAATAGGCACATCATTATCCCTAATGTAAAGAGTATATGTTTGATTAGCAGCGCCTTTAATGGCATCTCCTGAATCAATCGTATAATCTAGAACGATATCTTCAAGACTTTCTACATTATTGTCATCATAAACCACAACAGTAATAGTCTGATTATCTGTCATTCCAGCAGGAAACGTTACGGTAAGATCATTAATCAAATAGTCCGCTTCAGCTGGAAGCGTTTGGGCAGTTCCACTTGCGGTCAAAGTAATTTCAACATCCGTGGAAGGTGCTGTAGAGATTGCCATTTCCAAGGTGATAGAACCAGAGCTAATGCAATCTTGGGTTTGTGTAGTAAATTCTCGAACAAGGCCAGCTACTTCTACAAAAGAAATTTCTGCCACTAATTGGTTCTTAAATTCTGGAGTCTCTTCGCATTCTAGTTGAGTACTACCAACTTGTATTTGTTGAGTAGGAGAACGATTGGGGGTGCAATCTCCTTTTGCTGTCACATTATTGGACAATAAAAGGCTGAAAAACACAAATAGGAGTAGATAAAATTGTCTTATCATGTCTATTTAAGTTAAAAAATGTGATAATAGTTTTCTTTACAGACGAGCTCAAAAATACTACTTTTATTGCTACTTTCATCATTTAAATGGGCTCTCTTACTTAAAAAAAAACTAATTCTAAACAGCAATATTACTTATATCCTGTTTCCTTTGAAAACTAACAAACTAAACATTTAATCATGTCACTTAACCCAAATTAGCAAGATTGACTTTTAGCGTGAAATTTAAAGATCCCCCCTCAAAAAATAAACATCCCTTCATAAAGCATAAATCAAATTATAATCATATTGAGACTATCACTCGAACAGGCAGTTTAACAACTGACATCAACCAGTTCGCCCTTAACCACAGGAGAAGAAAACAATTCATTAATCTAAACAAAATACTTTAACCACAAATAAAGAACAAGTTAACTACAACAAAAAAACGGTAAAACAAGTGGCGCTTAAGGCAATTAGTTTACACCTATCCTATCGAAAATAAGGATACCCCTCGTTGGTACATACGCTTTGAACGCTCGTTCTAGTTATTCATGAATTATTCATGCTAAATATTACTAGGAGTATTTTCCTTTTATTAACTTCGCAACTTGTGTTTTATAGTTCTTACGCCTCTTACCATATTAAGGGGGCAAAAATGAAGATGATGAACAGTAATACTTATGTAGCAATAATGGCTGGAGGAATAGGCAGCCGATTCTGGCCCGGTAGTAGAGAAAGCCGCCCTAAGCAGTTTTTAGATATCCTTGGCGTTGGAAAATCCTTGATTAGATTGACTTTCGAACGTTTTTTACTCCTCTGCCCGAAAGAAAACATTTTCATTCTTACTAATAAACAATATCGCGAACAAGTAAAAGAGCATTTACCAGAATTGGAGTATAGCCAAATTATTTGTGAGCCTTCGCGCAATAATACGGCTCCTTGTGTGGCATATACGGCCTTCAAACTACAAGGCCTAAATCCGAATGCCAATTTTGTAGTAGCCCCTTCCGATCACATCATCCTGAAAGAACAGGCTTTTGTGGATTATCTTAAAAAAGCGCTAGAATTTACGGCTAACAACAACGCTCTAGTCACACTAGGTATTCAGCCTTCTAGACCAGATACTGGATATGGCTATATCAATTACGAAGCAACTTCTAACGATGGCGTACACAAGGTTGTAAAATTCACTGAAAAACCCAATTTAGAGAAGGCTAAGACATTCTTAAAAAGTGGTGATTATGTGTGGAATGCAGGAATTTTTATTTGGAATGTAAAACACATCCTTAATTCTTTCAAAGAAAATGCTCCTACGATTTATGATTTATTTGATGGAATTCGAGGAGACTTAAATACAGCGAAAGAACAGGCCGTCATTGACGAAGTGTACCCGACTTCTCCCAATATATCTATCGATTATGCTATTTTGGAGAAAGCCAATAACGTCTACACCATCCCCTCTGAATTTGGTTGGTCTGATTTAGGTACTTGGAATTCACTCCACGCTGAAGCACCTAAAGACGAGAATCAAAATGTGGTGAATAGTGATAACATTTTGCTCTACAATGTAAATAACTGCCTAGTACGAGCACCAAAAGACAAATTGGTCTTACTAAAGGATATGGAAGACTTTATCGTGGTTGACGAAGGCGATGTCCTACTCGTTTTCCCGAAGTCCAAGGAGCAAGAAATAAAACCACTCACTAAGGAAATTCGAAAACTGAAAGGCACACGATACTTGTAAATCAAGGAGATATACCGATTTAGAGAAACACACCTTGAGGTTTGCCTTTCTCAGGAATACTATTTTAGTTTTAGAGAACAGCATATGCAAGAACGGATCAACCACACTTGTGATTGATCCGTTTTAGAAGATTTTCGTTTACTATTCCATATCTACGGAAAGCTTAAACATCAAACAAAGTGCCTGTGCGCTCACTAACGAAGAGTGCTGAGATAGAACGGTGCTCATGCGTATAGCGTATAGCTCTAGAAAACAAGCGAGCAACGGACAATACTTTAATTTTTTCCGATGGCTTTTTGATTGGTAAAGTATCACAAACGACCAATTCTGTTAACACTGAATTTTCGATGTTTTCATAAGCATTACCCGATAAAACAGGGTGTGTGATTAGTGCGCGAACACTCTTTGCTCCTTGCTCCATAATGGTTTTAGCAGCACGACATAAAGTACCTGCGGTATCGACTAAATCATCGACTAAAATCACATCTCTCCCCGACACATCTCCTATGACGGTCATCCCTGCCACTTCATTCGCTTTTTTGCGCACCTTATCACAGATAACTAACTCTGTTTTAAAGTACTTAGCATAGGTTCTTGCACGCTTCACGCCTCCTACATCAGGCGCAGCAAAAATGGTATCCTCCGAGACAAAACCTTCCAAGTAAGGAATGAAAATAGCTTCTGCCTTTAGATGATCAACAGGAATATCGAAAAACCCTTGTAGCTGATCGGCATGCAAATCCATTGTCATAATTCGGTCTACTCCAGCAGCTTGTAAGATATTGGCCACTAGCTTTGCACCGATGGCTACTCTAGGTTTATCTTTCCGATCTTGCCGTGCATAGCCATAATAAGGAATAACAGCCGTGATGTAGCCCGCAGAAGCTCGCTTAGCAGCGTCTATCATCAGTAAGAGTTCCATCAAGTTATCTGTAGGTGCAAAAGTAGATTGGATGAAAAAAGTGTAGGCACCTCGTACAGATTCTAGGATATTGGCTTGCAATTCGCCATCGCTAAAACGCTGAATATTAACGTTGCCCAAAGACAAGCCATAATGATCTGCAATTTTATCAGCGACATACTGGGAGGCGGTTCCCGAGAACAATTTTACTTCGGTCATGACCTTTTTTTTGATGCTTTTGGCCTAGTAGCACTTGATTAAAAATACCACAAGGACTTCCGTGAGTGTTATGCCACAAAGCTACGAAATAATTGTTTGAAGATTAAGAATATAGTGAAAGGATTGAGGAGGATTCTCCTGAATGGATTCTGTGGTTTAGTTTTTAATCAGCGATAATGAGGATAGACCGAATACACAGCAAAATTCATTGATCACTACAAATGAAAGCATTATTAACAAGAATAGTTGCAATATTCTTAAAAAAGCATTAAATTAGGAAAAATAATCTCCACCTTTTATCCACGAAAAAACAATCCTATGTACAGAAATTTAACTACTCTATTTATTTTCTTCTTAACCTTACCAAATGTTTGGGCACAAGCTACCATTTGGGCTCCAGAAGGAGCAACGTGGGTATATTCTAGGCTTACGGCTGTCGAACAATCGTTTATTATATTACGATATGAAAAAGATACACTTTATGAGGGGCAATTGGCCAAAAAAATCAACTTTTCAGGCTTTGCAATAACGGGTTCAGGTCCCGATACCGCCTACACTCCAGAGATAATGCTAAGCAGCCAATATTTTCACCAAGATGGTGAAATCGTAAAGTGGTACAACGATGGTGACTATAAAACGATATATGATTTTTCTACTCAGCCAGGGGAAGGATGGGAATTAAAAGAAAATTCCTTTTACACTTGCGACAGCAACCCCTTACAACCATCTGACTCCATTTATGTTACGAGTATCGACACAGAAATACTAGATGGTAAATCCTTTGATGTAATAACTATTGGTGCATCTGATTATTGGTCTATTGGCAGTCAAATTGTTAAGGGAATAGGCTCATTACAAACGCCTTATCCTATTCCTGCTCCAGCAAGTTGTGCAGATATAGACGGCGCTGTTGGACGCCCTGAAGCCTTAATGCTTTATTATGATGACAATATAGGTTGCTTAGATCGAAGTAGTGGATATTTGAGTTGTTCAAAAATAATTACCTCGACTAAGAATGCCTTTTGGAACTCCACACCTTCATCGTTCACGCTTGCTCCTAACCCTACGAATTCCTATTTAAATATTACAGCCGATATTTCTAAACTAAATGGTTTTTCGTATTCCATTTATGACGTAGATGGTAGATTACAAGACCAGCAGACCAGCATTAATAATCGAAAAATAAATGTAACTACTCTACAAAGAGGCGTATATTTCATCGTGTTTAATGACAAAAATGGTGCTACCCTAACCTTTAAAATCTTAAAAAATGAATAGCAAATTTTGTTTCAAATGATTACCATATTTTTTAGCCCTAGCGGCTCACCCCATAAGCAACTGAACCACTAGCACTTGTACTCAAAAGTAAGCGCAATACCAAATACGACAGAGGACTTTTAGCTGCCTACTTTGAAGATCTCTCTTTCAACACCTTACACCTTATCAGATTTACTTAACGATTCACTTGTAGACTCCTCTTTTTTCCAAAGAGGAAGCGTGACAATAAACTTGGCTCCGTTTCCTTTTTTAGAAACGACCTGAATGGTTCCATTGTGAGATTCAACAATTTTATGCACAATCGCCAGCCCTAAACCTGCTCCATCACCTTCCTTTTCTTCTTGTTTGAAGAGAATAAATATCTTATCTTGAAAACTTTGACTTATTCCTACCCCCTTGTCTTTAACACTAAAAACAAGGGAATTAGCAACCACCTTAAACTCAATTTCAATTTTAGGCGAGGTATTGGGTTTTGCAAATTTTAGGGCATTACTAAGTAAATTTTGAAAAACTTGCTTTAGCAAATAGTCGCTACCAACCACAAGACGAGGCTTTCCAATTATCTTAACTTCTGCATTAAGGGCGTTGATTTTGTTAGAGAACTGCACCAGCGTCTCGTCAACAATAGTACGCAAGTTAACCGGTTTAGCGGGAACTTCATTGACAAAGAATTTGATATAATCTTGAAACCCATCAATCAATTTGTGCATTTGTCGGGTACTTTGGATAATATACCCCATGTATTCTTCTGATTCTGGCCCCAACTGTTTATTCCTTCTTGCCAATAATTGTGTAAACCCCGTAATATTTCGCAAAGGCTCTTTTAGATCATGTGAAATCATGTAAATAAAATGCTCAAGAGAATCATTGGATAATTTCAAATGCTGACCTCTTTCTTCAAGCTGATTCAACACATTGACCAACTCACTATTTTCAATAAATAAAGTAATGGAGTCCTTTACAGCACCCTCCCGGCCTACCATAGGCTTATTGATGAGCATAAAATTTCGATTATCGAACCTTAGTGTTCTATTAAATGATTCACCACTAATGATATCTTCAACAATTTTTTTTACCCCTGGAATATTAGAAAAAACTTCTTGAAAAAGTTTTCCAGTTAAATTTTCCTCCGGCAAATTTTTATTGAAAAAAGCACCGTTCGCATGGCTTATTCTACCCTTTTTATCTAGTGATACCAAAAAAATGGGAAGATTATTCAACAAGGAGGTAAGGTAAGCTTTTTGCTGAGCGATTTCATCCTCTGCTCTTTTTCGTTCATCGTTTTCTTCCTTGAGTTGTTTGGTCAAACTCTTTAAACGTCTCGCTTCTTTTAAGGATTCAATATTAATAAACGTAAGTAAAATCCCCTCAATAACATTACTAGAAGATCGATGAGGAATAATTCTTAATAAGAACCATTCACCATCAAGGTTATTAATCTCATACTCCTTGGGTTGCAAAGTTCTAAAGACTTCTTCAATATCCCGCTCCAACTTTTTAGGCTCTGGAATATTAAGGGAAAAATCAGATAAAGAACGACCAAAATCTACCTTTTTAAGGGCAACAATCGGCTTAACAGCAGCATTAAACCGTCTTATTTTTAAATTCCCATCAAGGAAAATAATTCCAATATTGATATTATTAAGAAGATTGGTTAGATCGTCATTTAGAACAGAAAGTCGATTGATATAAGCCTGATGTTCTGCATTTACCGTATTAAGCTCTTCATTAAGAGATTGTAACTCCTCATTAGTACTTTGTAATTCCTCATTAGCAGATAGTAGCTCTTCATTTGAAGTTTGCAGCTCTTCGATAGTAGTTTGTAAATTCTCTCTACTAATTTGAAGCTCTCCTTCCAAATCAGAAATTCGCCCCATCATGGCCTCATCTAGTTCAAAATTAGACATTTGCTTGATAGTATCGGTTGATCCTATCTGTTTATTACCTACCTTTTGAAGAACAATAAGAATGAATCGCTCTTCTGTACGATTTTCAACAACGACTTTAACTGATAAATCTATCCTCCGTTTTTCATCTTTTTCTACGAGAACATCCTTATAAAAAACTTCCTCATTGTCTTTAACAGCCTTATTAATCGCGGTTACTAAGGAAATTCCTAGATTTCCCACAGCTAAATCCATTACATTCCAAGAAAGATTCTTTTGAGAAGGAAATTTCAAGTAAGGATTTACATCTCCAAAAATATGAATAATATTACAATTCGTATCAACAAGCAAACTAGCTAATTCAAATTTTTCTGTTAATGCTTGGCTATAAAGCCGTAGAAGCTGATCTTCAAATATTTGAGCATAGCCATTCGTATAAACAGGAACACGATTTCGCCTAATCCTAGTAACGGTAGGAGCCTGAAAACCAAATCGTTGAACAGAGTAAGAATGCTGATTAAGCTTAAACAAACGCTCTTTTCTAGCAGAAGCGGTAAATCTATCTTCAAATTCTGCTGGTATCGTTTCACTACTCCCCAGAAATAATACTCCCCCTTTAAGCAAACTATAAGAAAAAACTTCAAAAACCCTGTCCTGCAATTTTTTATTCATGTAAATAAGCATATTCCTACATGAAACAAAATCGATTCGATTAAAGGGAGGATCTCCTACGACATTATGGTAAGAGAAAACAATCATTTTTCGAATTTTTTGAGAAATTTGATAATTTTCCCCGTCTTTAATAAAGTTCTTTTCAAGCCTTTCAGAGCTTAATGTAGCTACTAGGCTTTCAGGATAAGCCCCCTTTCTAGCAAAGTCTAAAGCGCGTTTATCAATATCTGTAGCAAATATTTTCACATTCAACGTCTTGTTCAATTCCAACATACATTCATTAATCGTGATGGCAATCGAATAAGCCTCTTCCCCTGTAGCACAAGCAGTTACCCAGACCCTAAAATCTCCATCATCAATCTTTATAATGTATTCTAACAACAACGTTTTTAAAGCTGCAAATGATTCCTCATCTCTAAAAAAACTAGTAACACTAATTAGGAATTCTCTTTGAAGAATAGCAGGTTCGTTTGGCGTAATCTCCAAATAAGCAAGGTAGTCTTCAATTGTATTTAAATTGTTCACGGATATCCTACGCTTAATCCTCCGTAACAAGGTATTCTCTCTATAATTCGAAAAATCAATATTGGTAGAACGTTGTACTAGCTTTAAAATCTCTGATAAAGCATTCTGAGGCAATAGTCCCTTTTCTATCTGCTCATTTACATCTGTCTTTTTATCAAAACTGAATATGAACCGGATGATTTCCGACGGCATTTCATGAGGCAGCAAGACATAATCCACCAATCCCGTTCTGATGGAGTTATTCGGCATACTAGAGAATTTAGCATCATCAGGATCTTGTGCCATTACCATACCTCCGTACTCCTTGATCATCCTTATACCACTTGTGCCGTCACTCCCTGAACCTGAAAGAACGACTGCAATTGCTTTATCTTTCTTGTCTTGTGCTAATGAGCGGAAGAATATATCTACAGATAAGTTAGGTGTTTTGGATTGAAGCCGATCTGTCGTTAAAAAAACGCCATTATGTATGGTCAAATTTTTACCTGGAGACATCAAATAGACATAATTCGCACGAACTTTCTCTTTATCTTCAGCCCTTTTTACTTTCAGTACAGTTTTCTTAGATAAAAGTTCCGTCATCAAACTTTTATGTACAGGAGACAAGTGCTGTATGATTACATAGCAAATATTCTCATGAGATGGGCAGTGATAGAAAAATGTTTCTAAAGCTTCTAACCCTCCAGCAGAAGCGCCTACTGCTACTACAAAAATGTCCTTTTCCGTTTTTTGTTCAACAACCATATACAAGAATACTTAGCTCATATTTGTAAAAAAATTTCCAGAATTACAAATTTATAAATAATTTTTAGGTCTAATCCTAAAATCGCCCACATTATTTATACGAATCTACTAGCGAAAGCCACTAATCAAGCTAGTAGTTCAACGCATAAGTAGCTTTCAAGCGAAAAGAAACTAAAGAAGAAATTTGGAAAAGATGAACAATGGAGAGGTAAAATCACTCAAGAAATTAAACGATAAAAAGGATGGGACGAGGCCGGAGAAGCCTCGCCCTCCTACGGGTTAGGGAAAATTTCTTGAAGTTTTTCGTGTTTTCAAGAATTGCACTCAAAACTCATTACAAATATAGACACAATAATGGACAAAAGCACAATTCGCATTTAAAATAAATAAAATTATTTAAATAAAAATCTCTAAAATTTATCTTTTTTGCTTGTGTCCATCTTAGGATACAAAGTTTATAAAACAATACGCACAACACCTACAACCAACAGAATAACAATCGTTTAAATATCAATTTTACAACCAAAACACTTCTTAAAACCTACAAAAACCCAAGGATATTCCCTCAAAAATGGTTATAAAAAACTCTAATTTCCCAGTATCTTGCAATCATAATAACAAAGAAATATGACATAGACGGGATATTTCCAAGCTAAAATTCAAGTGAAAAGTCACTTTTATTGAAGCTTTTATCTAGAAAATGTTCTAGATAATAGTTTACACTACAAAAGCATGAATTCATAATTCATAAATAAAATAGTAGCCCTAACCACAAAAATTAAATCAGTTCTCCATTTGGGTTGGGGATAATGTTTAGCCCTGCTTTTTTAAGCCAAGATTACGCCCACACAGGAATAGTTTCTAAATTATTCGGATTTTTCAATCGAGGAAATCCTCACCTCAAAATTATCCATTCGAATAGGTGCATCCCCCAAATTCAAGCCATAAACTTTTAATATCACTCCTTGATTTTCAAACAATTCAACAGGAATTTTCGTTTCAAGATAAACCATTCCCCACGTTTTATCTTGTGTCAAAGTTCTAGGAATATTCACCGTTTGATAGTGCAACGATTTGCCTTTTTCTTCCAAACTCAACACTAAATTTGCCCTAGCACGAGGCGATTTCCAACATCTCGCCTTGGCTATAATTTTAACGCTAGCAGCAGAATCCAACAACAAACTATCCAAGGGGTAGATAAATGTAGGCGAATAGGTCTGAGCGCCTAAAAATATAGCTTGTTGACCAGCATAAACGACTTTGTCATCTAGTAAATCCGTTCTTGGAGTCCAATAGTTCACTCCTTGCTCGAAGTCATTTTTTGAAGAAAGCAATAATTTTTCCCGAACTACTTCTGTGGTATCTTTTTGGAATAAAGAAAAATCGTCAAAGAGCATCAATTCCCAGCGCAAACCAATTTTCTCCTTCACTACATCATAATTCGTACATGTAAATCGGATTTTTTCAACTTGCGGTTCTAGAACTGCCATTTCGGGACGCCGAATGAAAGGATTTACCCAAATCCCAGAAGGCATAGAAGAGGGACTCAAACGGTAACTAAGTTCCTGACCATCTGACAATAAGTAGTCGATGTAAAACGCTTCATCTTTATAAACCTTACTTTTCAACCATCGCAAAAACGTACCTTCGACCTCAAGTCCTACACGCAAAATTTCTCCTTGTTTTTTAGGAATATCTATCCATTCATCCCAAGCAGCTTCTTGCTCATAGGTGTTTGACTCCTTAACGATTGCAGCCTTTTCCTTCTTCTTAAATAGTAAAACTTTAGTCTCTTTTCTTAGCAGTTCGTAGTGCCTAAAAATACTTAGGACGGTATGAGGTTCTTCATTCAATAAATATTTTTTATCCGTAGAGGGAAATGTACCTCCCCTTCGGTCATCTTCCAAGTGCCACAGCAGGAATTCAGGTGCTTTGTCCGAAGCAAAATGACGAGCATTCAACTTATCCAGCTCTTCATTAAATCGCAAATACTGCAAGGTGGGACGAGGTTGCCAATTCAAATCATTCGCAGGAATATAGGCCAATTCCCAAGGGTATGCATCCACCGTTTGCCCACCGATTTGCTCCTTCATAGAAGCAGATAATTCTAAGGATTTCAAAGCTTTAGCAGATTCCTTCTGTGCTTGCTTTTCTATTAAATCAATGTTGTTTAATAAATGAATCGTTTTATTGACTTTGAATAACGCCCAATTCCGCTCAAAATATCCGTGAACATTCGGGATATTCAAGTAAAAACATAGCAGGGAAAAACCCATTACCAACACGGGTAAAGGTCGGAGTACTTTACTGACAACCACGACAAAAGCATAGAAGAGCAGCAAAAAACTAAAAAAGGCTTGAACATGGGAAACATCTTCTCGTATCATTCCATGTTTCCAAGCAGCAAAAAGCGGCATCGCAAAAACTAAATACAATAGAAAAACAAGTTTATTCCTTAATAGAAAGGGTAAACTCGCCCAAAGGATAAATGCTAGCCCTATCAACCACCAATTATTCGTAGGATATAAGGCAAAACCTGAAAGTCCTTTCCCCACGATTTGTGCCGTACCTGACCAAAAATGAAGTAAAGCACTAAAATCCTTAAACAGCAATAAACCTATGACTACCAAGGTTATGCTATAGGACAACATAAATACTATCACCGTTTTCCAATCCTTTTCTACTAACCATAAGTACGCACTGTAAACACAGATGATCGAAAAAGTGATAACACCTATAGATGATTTGATGTAAAATCCGACTGCGGCAAATAATATGGCAGGCAATAACCAAGCAAAACGCTTAGTTTTATGGTGTAACAAAACCGCTGCGACGAGTAATCCCGTTAAAATAAAATCCAAAGACAAAAAGCCAACCAGAAAAAACACTAATAGACTATATAACAACCACTTGCTCCTATCGATTATCCGTCCAATCCAAAGGAAATAAAAGAGAAAAAAACTACGCAATATAGCCGAAAACAACAAGCCTAGTTTAAAATTCTGCCCAATCGGTAGCGGATCTTTCAAAAATCCCAAAGGCCCATAAGTAAACGTTAGCTGACCAAAGGAAGCCGTATCTTGATGAAATAGCTCATTTAATGCCCAAAAACACGAAATATCTAACCCTACACCATATATTGGGATATGCCAAGGAAAAGCACAAAACAATATGAGCATGCTTCCGAGAAGGGTAAAAGCTAAATCCTTTAGCAGTTGCTTAGAATATGTTTGATGTTTTTTCAATAAATAGCTTTTTTAATCACAAGTAACCTGTTACAAAAGTGCGAAGCACTCCTCTCCAAGCACCTACTTTTTTGAACACAAATAGGCGGATATGAATCCAAATTCCCCAAATGAATTCGGGTACAACAGAAATGCTTCCACCATACTAACAAATACCTCAAGCAAAATGCGTAACTTTGCGCGCAAAATAAGCATTTAATCTGTAACGATAGGGAAAAACTCCTTACGTTATTCAATACATAAATAAATGAAAGTAGCCGTTATCGGTGCTGGTCCAGCGGGAATTACTGCCGCTTATGTCCTTACTAAACGTGGAATTTCGGTCGATCTCTATGAAGCTAGTGACGAAGTAGGTGGTATGTCTAAAACCATTGACCTTTGGAATCAAAAAGTGGATATTGGTCCTCATCGTTTTTTTAGTAACGACTTAAGAGTGAATGAGCTATGGCTAGAAGTAGCTGGAGAAGATTATGAAATGGTGGATCGCTTGACTCGCATTTATTACAAGAAAAAATTCTTCTATTATCCTTTAAAGCCCTTCAATGCCCTTTTCAACCTTGGGCCCATCAAAGCGGCCATTTGCTTAGGGAGTTATGTGTTGGAACGCCTCAAACCTACTCCTCAAGATGGCTCTTTTGAAAATTGGGTGACAAGTCGTTTTGGCCGACGTCTTTTTGAAATCTTCTTCAAAACCTATAGTGAAAAGCTATGGGGAATTTCCTGTAAAGAGCTAGATGCTGATTTTGCAGCACAGCGAATCAAAAAACTTTCCTTATTTAGTGCTATCATCAATGCTTTTCTTGGGGGGAGAGGAAATAAACACAAAACGCTTGTCGATCAATTTGCTTATCCAACAGAAGGAACAGGCATGATCTATAAAAGAATGGCGGAATACATCCAAGCCAATGGCGGACAAGTACACATGAAGTGCCCCGTAAAACAAGTACACACCGAGCAGCAAGTTGCCAAGGCTTTGACACTTGAAGATGGAACGTACAAAACCTACGACCACATCATTTCGTCCATGCCTTTAACGCTCTTAGTCAACCGACTAAATGAAGCACCAGCACCTGTAAAAGAAGCTGTTAACTCCCTGAAATTCAGAGACACTGTTCTCGTATATTTAAAAGTAGAAAGCACGGATACTTTTCCTGATAATTGGCTATACGTCCATTCTCCTGACCTAAGAATGGGGCGTGTGACGAACTTTAGAAACTGGGTGCCTCAGCTCTACGGAGAAGAAAAAAGTACCATTCTAGTCCTAGAATATTGGTGCTATCGAGATAAAGATGAGTTTTGGAAATGGGAGGACGAACGCTTGATCGATTTGGCAAAAAAGGAAATTCGTGCCACTGGTTTGATAGGAAAATCAGACATCTCTGCTGGTCATATTTACCGAATCCCTCGTTGCTATCCCGTTTATAATCAAGGCTATAAAGAACGTCTAGAGCCTGTTGTAGATTACTTAAAAACGGTAAAAAATCTTTCGGTTATAGGGCGTTATGGCGCTTTTAAGTACAACAACCAAGATCATAGTATTTTGATGGGATTACTAGCGGCAGAAGGCTTAGCCACAGGAAAAGCAACTAATCTTTGGGATATCAACACGGATTACGATACTTATCAAGAAGCCTCTGTTATCACCAAAACCGGTCTCCAAAAATTGGACGCTTAAGGCTAAAAAACATGCTCAAACACACCAAAACACCAAGCAGAAGCATCCATAAAAGTAGCAATACCGCTAATTTTGTAATTTGGCCATCGTTAACGACAAAACATAAATAACCATGTTTCTCTATAAAAAATCCATCCTATTCCTCTTAGTAGTCGCAACACTAATGCTTTGCCTATCAAGCTGTAGTGAATCGCAACGTAAAGGTTTTGAAATCAAAAACAACGCACTTGGCAAGGCGGGTGCAGTACTGGTTGTGGCAGAAGATAATCTTTGGAATGGCATGCTCGGCGATTCTGTCCGGAATTTCTTGGAAAAACCTTTTGGAGTCTTACCGCAAAATGAACCTTCGTTTGACATCAAGCACGTTGCAGGCGAAAAATTTAAAGGTTTTAATAAAGAGTTTCGCGCCATCGTCATGCTTGCTGTACTTTCGGATGGACAAAATGCCTCTCGTCAACTCATTGAACTCCTAGGCCCTGAACGCGTCGAAAAGGCAAAGACGGATACTTCTTTTAATTCCATCATGCTTGAAGATTTATGGGCGAAGGGCCAAAAAATATTTTTCTTCTTTGGCCAAACGGAAGCTCAAGTAGCCGACGCCTTTTCCAAACGCCAACAAACCGTCATCAATACGGTTTCAGCAATGGATGTTATTCAGCTTAACGCCAATAACTATCAAGGGGGGAAAAATGAGTTGTTGAATAAAAAAATCAGTGAAGACTTGGGTGTCAACATTACTTTACCCAGCAATTTTGAACTCGCCGTTTATGATAGCCTCAACCAAGCCATGTGGGTGAGAAAAGAGACCGGCAGTACCAGTAATAATGTCTTGATTCAAACCATTCCTTACAAGGAACAAAGCCAATTGACAAGAGAAAATCTTATCGCTATTCGGGACAGCCTAGGAAAAAACTACATCACTTCTGCCGCTGAAGATGCTTATATGATGACGGACAAGAAAAACCTCGAAATCCGATACAATGAGTTGCAAGTCAATAATAATTTTGCTATTCATGCTCAAGGTATTTGGAAGCTACACAATGATTTTATGGGAGGTCCGTTCACAAGTTATCTCGTACATCATCAAGATGGAGGAAAACTCGTTTTCATTGATGGTTTTGTCCATGCTCCAGGGAAGCCTAAGCGACCGCTTCTTCAACAAATGGACTTGATTATCAATAGTATTAATTTTTAATGGCGGATTTTGAACCACATAAGAGATTTAAGAACCTAAGAGTTTTCGACGCTGTCGCTTGAAAAGACACCTTGACAAAGGACATAGGACAAAAGACAATCTTCATTAGCTATTGGGATTTATTTTTTTTGTCAAAAAATTATCGTGAAAAGTCACACGATGCGAGAAAACCAAAGGGGGAATAAGCTTTGACGAAATAAAATCGACGTTGAAGAACCTATAAGTAGTATAATTATGGACGTAAAACGCACGGAACTTGGACAGTTGGGAGAATTTGGACTTATTGAACATTTGACCAATGGCCATTCTCCAAGAAACAAATCGACGATAAAGGGCATTGGAGATGATGCAGCGGTATTGGATCATGAAAATTTCCAAACGGTTGTTTCTACCGATATTATGGTCGAAAGCATCCATTTTGATTTGGGCTATACGCCTCTAAAACACTTGGGGTACAAGGCGGTAGTATCAAATTTGAGTGATATCTATGCCATGAATGCTACGCCTAAACAAATCACCGTTTCCCTAGCGATTTCAAATCGTTTTTCGGTCGAAGCTTTGGAAGAACTTTATGCAGGTATTTATAAGGCTTGCGATTATTATAACGTTGATCTTATCGGAGGAGATACCACATCTTCCCTTAAGGGGCTTTTCATTTCCATTACAGCCATAGGCCAAGGAGAAAAGGATAAATTGGTTTACCGAAATGGGGCTAAAGTAGGGGATTTGTTATGTGTTTCTGGTGATTTGGGTGCAGCCTATCTAGGCCTCCAAATTCTAGAACGTGAAAAACACATCTACAAGGATTTCCCAGAGATGCAACCCGTTTTAGAAGGCAATGATTACATTCTACAGCGTCAATTGAAGCCAGAAGCAAGACGAGATATTATCGACCAATTTGCTAAATCGCAGCTCGTACCTACGTCCATGATCGACGTTTCTGATGGTTTGGCCTCTGAGATTAGACATCTATGCCACCAATCAAAAGTCGGTGCATTTATCGAAGAAGGAAGTGTACCAATCCACCCAGACGCTTACCAGAAAGCCATTGATTTTCAGCACGATCCAATCACTTGTGCTTTGAGTGGTGGTGAGGATTACGAATTGCTCTTCACCATTCATCCACTTGATGCGGATAAGGTTAAATTTATGCCCGACGTCGTTATCTTAGGGGAAATTGTAGACAAAAACGACGGCATCCACCTACATTCCAAAAGCGGTCGAAGGCATCCTATCATCGCTCAAGGATGGCAACACTTTTCTAATAGTTAAGAGTTAGTAGGGAAGAGTTAAGAGTTGCCCTTACGGCCTATTTGATGACCTTACTCCTAATCTCTAAGTTCCAATTCCTTTAGAAAAAATGAAAAAAGTAAACGAATATTTTCCTGACCTTTCAGAGCAACAAGTAGCACGTTTTGAAGCACTTGAACCACTCTATCGGACTTGGAATGAACAAATAAATGTAGTTTCTCGTAAAGATATTGACAACATTTACTTGCATCATGTCCTTCATTCTATGGCTATGGCCAAAGTTGTTAAATTTGTTCCGGGAACGACTGTAATTGATTTAGGGACGGGAGGTGGTTTTCCAGGTATTCCTTTAGCCATTTTATTCCCTGAAGTGAAGTTTCATTTGATTGATGGAACTCGAAAAAAGCTAAAAGTCGTGGAGGCCGTCGCAGAAGCTCTTGAGTTAGAAAATGTGAATGTACAGCATGTTCGAGCAGAGGAATTCAAGCAGAAAGCGGATTTTGTCGTCAGTCGTGCTGTGGCTAAATTAGATAAGCTCTTTGCTTACAGTGAGCGTCTCATCAGCAACAAGCAAAAAAATGCCTTACCCAATGGCTTACTTGCTTTCAAAGGTGGACTTGTCAAGGAAGAAATCAAACTACTAGGACGTGGTGCGTATACGGAAATCTACCCCTTGAAAAAAATGTACAAGGAGGAATACTTCGAAGAAAAATCTATCGTGTATGTCCAATGGTAGCGAGAATTAAGAATTAGGAATGACGAATTAAGAGTTGTCGTTTTTGCTAATTATCCCCTTGATTTAATGGGAAAGGGGCTTTTGAATTTAAAGCTGCTTACAACTACAATACTTTTTCTTAGAAGTTTATAAATGCCTTGCTTTTCTTATTTACTAGCAAGTCGATGCATAAAATCATCTAAAGGGTAGTCGTAATTTTCGGGCAATGTAGGAATTGTACTTGACATTTTGCTATGAGTTGTGATGAATTCATGTTTTTACTCGGAATAACAAATCCTTAGAATTGGACAAGCTAAAAGAATTTTCGTACCATTTCAATAGGAAAATTAAGGATTTGAGCAATTTCTTCCATTGAAAATCCTCTATCTGCCAATTTTTTAATGGCAGAGATTTGATCTGTTTTGATTTTTTGGGCTTCTTCTTCTGCTATTCGCTTTTCTTCTTCTGCTATTCGCTTTTCTTCTTCTGCTCTCCGTGTTCTTTTTTCTGCTCTCCGTGTTCTTTTTTCAGCTCTCCGTGTTCTTTTTTCAGCAGCTTTTCGTGCTTTTTTCTCCTTTTTACGCCCTTTTTCGACCAACTCATCAAGTCCGAAACCGTTCACAAGTCGATGCATAAAATCATCTAAAGGGTAGTCGTAATTTTCGGGTAATTTAGGACTTGTACTTGACATTTTGCTGTGAATTGTGATGAATTCATGTTTTTACTCGGAATAACAAATCCTTAGAATTGGACAAGCTAAAAGAATTTTCGTACCATTTCAATAGGAAAATTAAGGATTTGAGCAATTTCTTCCATTGAAAATCCTCTATCTGCCAATTTTTTAATGGCAGAGATTTGATCTGTTTTGATTTTTTGGGCTTCTTCTTCTGCTATTCGCTTTTCTTCTTCTGCTCTTCGTTTTTCTTCTTCTGCTCTTCGCTTTTCTTC
>JAHDHB010000001.1:42672-53256 GCA_020631545.1 Saprospiraceae bacterium
CTTCTGCTCTTCGCTTTTCTTCTTCTGCTCTTCGTTTTTCTTCTTCTGCTCTTCGCTTTTCTTCTTCTGCTCTTCGTTTTTCTTCTTCTGCTCTTCGAGCTTCCTCTTCTGCTCTTCTAGCTCTCTTCTCAGCCGCTATACGTCCTTCTTCTCCTTTTTTACGTGCTTTTTCTACCAACTCATCAAGGCCATAGCCGTGAACAAGGCGATGCATGAAATCATCTAAAGGATAGTCATAATTCTCTGGTAATATAGGCGTTATACTTGACATTTTACTGTGAGTTGTGATGAATTCATGTTTTAGCTCTTTTTCCATATCTTCGGGAAGCACTAACATAAATTCAATGAATTTAATCAAACAAACAATTTGCTTTCTGGCATAGTTTCTTTCTAAGGCTAATTTAAACAACTTTCGCTTAAATTGCAACCGCAATTGGTTATTTCTCTTAGATTTATTGATGTATTTGCATGCTAAGACCGCTAAGGCAAAAGGATTGGACGACTTCAACAGTTCTTCTTCCTCAGCCTCTTTTACCTTGTAAGCCGCAAACTCATAGGTGTTTTTAGTATAAGTTTTGGGGTACGTTTTGGTTAAAACATACTTATTGTAATTGTTCGGTATATCCTCGTTTGTATAAACCGCTATTGCTTCAAAGTTTTCCATTCCTTTCTCAAATAACCGAATAAAATAGCGAAACATCCGTTTTGAGAACTCTTTTTCGAAAGTAGATTGCATTTCAATGTGTATAACCAAGTTACAATTAGTACCATCTAGGAGTTTAACTCTCATAAGCTTATCCTTGATGGTTTTACCTAACTTTAGGTCGTTGATTATTTTGTGAAACTCCTTGTCTAGAAATACAGGAGGAAAACGAGTGTCGATAAAAGGATTGATAAGCGGTAAAAAGAAAGCAATAAATTCATAAGGTAAATTATGAATTAGCAGTTTCCAATTTCCATCATGATCAATATTTGGTGTATTCCTTTCTTTCAAACTCTATAATTTTTGCCAAAGGTAATGACTTTTTACTTATCTGTCAAGCTTTTGTAAAAGCTGGCTAGTATTTCTGAGCAAAACCGCTAGTGGTTTTGTTCAGATAAAATGAAAACGAATGGATGTACGATGAAGACAAACAATTCTAAAATTAGTGCAAATCGCTTTCTAAATAGTTTAAGAATTATTCATAAAACAATGACGTCAACCTCACACCAAATCCATTGGCTTAAAGGTTTTCCCCAAGGTATCAGCAGAAGAACTTCCTAACCAATTATCCAAGAGAGTCGCGTAGATCTGTCGAAAATCTACCCTGTGTTTCAAATCTCCTTGGTCAAGATTTAGCAAATCTGGAGCAGGATTGTAAACACCTGGATTTTTCAAGTTTCCTCCTATCAAAAATAAATTATTCGCTGTTCCGTGATCGGTTCCTTTACTTGCATTTTGCTTCACACGTCTACCGAATTCAGAAAACACCATTATTAAGGTATTCTCTAGCTTATCATTAGCTTTTAAATCCTTCACGAAAGCTTGTAATCCACTGGCTAAATTTCCTAGCAAGCGTTCCTGTTGCCCTTTTTGATTCGCGTGGGTGTCAAATCCTCCTAGGGAAACATAGTAGATTTGAGTAGGCGTATCCGCCATAATCAACTCCGCTGTTTGCTTCAAATCTTTTCCAAAAGAATGGTTGGGATAGGTCACAAAAGATTGATAGATTTTAGATTGCTCATACAAATAATCAGCAGAAGAAAAGGTATTCGCCATCGTTCGATACAAGTAAGCGACATTTTCCTCATGCGCATGATCATGGTGTCCCGCAACAGCTTGGAGCAAAGGATTTTTAGTACCACGCTTTAGCTTTGCGATATTCCCTACCGCAAAGCCCTTGCGCTCTTTTCCCTTTAAAGCAAGGCTAAGGGTATCATCCAATTCCATCGCATGATAAGGCGTTGGCTCATTGGGTTGTTTATCCAGATATCGGCCAAGCCACCCTGTACTCAAAAACTCATCCGCATCACTAGCCGTCTGCCAAATATCCATCGACCGAAAATGGGAACGGTCAGGATTCGGATAGCCCACACTATTAAGAACGGTCATCCATCCCTCATCAAAAATGCTCTTCATGCCTTTCATCACTCCATTAAAGCCGACTTCATCGTTAAGCTTAAGGACTTCTTGCTTAGGTATTCCTAGAGTAGGCCGCAGTTTATAATACACTTCATTTCGATATGGGACGACGGTATTCAAGCCATCATTCCCTCCAGAAAGTTGTATGACAACGAGTTTTTTAGCTTGGTTCTTAGCACTGCTATGCTTGTTTGCTTGTAAAAAAGCAGGAATTAGTATTGATGTAGAAGCTAAAGCAGATTGTTTGAGGAAGGAACGTCTATTGATCATGAGAAGGATTTTTATTTTTTTTGCCACAAAGAGCACAAAGAAAACACAAAGGAGAAGCGTATTTTTTTTGTTAAAAAAAGCTGAACTCGTCATTCTAAATTCCTATCAGCACATTTGGTATTCTGGTAAGCTCATGATTTTTAAGGCATAAGTACTTACATCATTCCAAGAAGAAATCGTTTGGAAATTGGATTGAAAGACGGAATAAGGAGGTTTATTCTTCGTTAGCAATAAAAAATCGCAGAGCTGTTGATATAATTCCGCTTGTTCATAAGAAGCAAACGCTTTTTCGAGTTCTTTCGTGTTCAGCTTTGCTTGCAATTTCTTCAAGCTTTTGCCCTCTTGTAGATCTTCAAACTCCTCCTTCACTTTAAAATTCATTTCTCCTTGATTGGCTAAATACATAGGAAGATTTAAGCGGAGCATTAAGGTCGAGTTATCTATCCACGAGCGGCCACCGGGCCAACCTGCTACATTGGGAGGTTTGAAAAGGAGTTGCCCCATTGCTTTTTGTACCCCCATCAAAGGACGATAGGAATCAAAGGAAATTCCTAGCGTTTTAATTAAACTCACAAGGTATTCCGTAGGCGATTTGATGCGCGTACCCATGTTTTCCTCATCATAAAACCATTCACTTTCAAAAATGGTCGTCATCAGTTTATCAATCGCATAGTTGGACTCGTAAAAACTGGCTGCTAGCGCCTTAATTCTCGCTGAATGTCCCTTTTCATTGACAAAGTAACGGTATATTTTTCCAACAATGTACTGAGCGGTTTCCTTGCGTTCTAGCAGTATATCAACAATATCATCACCATCAAAATCCCCAGTTCTCCCCATAAAAGATTTCCGCCCATAATCATGCAACTTAGAACGAAAGCTAAAATCTCCTGTTAAACTACTCGACCATCCCGTAAAAGCTCTTGCCGCTTCTTTGACATCCTGCTCCGTATAGTTTCCTCGACCAATGGTGAACAATTCCATCAACTCTCTCGCAAAATTTTCATTAGGGGATAGTTTCTTATTTTGCTGATTGTTCAAGTAGCGGATCATAGCAGGCGTACGCGCTATTCCTAGTACTAAATCTCTAAAATTTCCTAATGCATGCTTCTTGATAGTGTTTAGGTAATTCGCCGTACTTAATGGATTCTTAATCTCACAAGCGAAGTGCCCATGCCAGAAAAGCGTCATCTTTTCAACAAGTACCTGTTCCTTCGCCTTCGCCATATCAAGGAGCCAATTGATGCTCATCATACGAGTTTCTTGCATCATTTTCTTTCGAAAATCCACTTTTTCCTTCTTAGTCATGCCCTTCAATTCTTCGATATTTATGCGGTAGTCCTGTTCATCCAAAAGATTGGGATGTTTGCCTTGCTGGATGAGTCTTTTTACAAGCGAAGAGATGGAAAGTTGCCCCCTTTTGTCGTAGTCTCTTAGCTGAATTCCAAAACCTGCCCGAGCATAAAGGTGTTGTATTTTTGCTGAATTCTTTATCATATCACTAGATTATACCACTAAGACGTCGATTCTAGCCCAAGGTTTAACTTGGCGTATTAAATTCGGAAAAATAATTTTTGAAAAGTTTTTTTGTTGGAATTTTCATTTTATACCGACAAATAACACGGAAAATGATTGCATATAAATTAAATTCAATGTTTTTAAACGCTTATTTTATTACAATTCAAATTTCAACAAAACACAATAATTCCCGTTTTACTATTCCATATTAAAATGCAGTAATCCTTCCTTAAAAAGAACAATAATTCTGTTTTTATTCGATCAATATTTATTTAAACAAAATAGTCTAAAACAAGTAAACGGGCACGATCCTTGCATTTTATTCCATAACGTGTTAACATAATCTTAACACGTCTTAACATAGATTAACGCTCTTACTTCCGACTAGCTTATGTACTTAATAAAGACACCTCGTTTTATACAGAATTTGTTCCCTAATTTCATTTGGCGGATACCAACCAATAGGAAAGTAGTCTATTTAACTTTTGATGATGGTCCCATTCCAGAAGTAACGCCTTGGGTTCTTGATCAATTGGATAAATACCATGCAAAAGCTACCTTCTTTTGTGTAGGAGAGAACGTAGAACGCTTTCCTGAATTGTTACAACGCATCCGTCAAAATGGACATGCCGTTGGAAGCCATACTTATCATCATCTAAATGGATGGCAAACCGATAATGCGACCTACTTTCAAGATGCGCGCAGATGTGCAAAATTGACTCGTTCAGAATTATTTCGCCCTCCTTATGGAAAATTAAAGAGAAGGCAAGCTCAATTCTTACAACGTCATTATGAGGTCGTGATGTGGGATGTACTTAGTGGTGATTTTGATCCCAATCTTTCTAAAGAAGCCTGCTTGAAAAATGTTATTAAGAATGCGACGAACGGTTCTATCGTTGTTTTCCACGATAGCTTAAAAGCTAAGGATAAATTAGAGTACGTTTTGCCTCAAGTACTAGAGCATTTTAATGCCATGGGGTATACGTTTGAAGTTATCACTCCTGGTATTGCATCACAACAAGTGATAACGCCTAATCTAAAAATAGCTTAATAAGCTCGTAAGAGAATTCTGTGTTTTTTAAAAATGCTTTCAACTGTAGAGATACTTTGTGTGTCTACAATTGAAAGCATTTTTTATTATTTCACCTCAGTAACAATGGTGTAGGAACAAGTAACGAAGACCTCTCATAAATCCAACTGTACTTTTATACCTACAAGTCTTTCGTGGTAGGCTTTTTAGATGAACTGTGGATGCTCTACTAAGGGGCCGGTAAAGAAAAAGGTCGCTTCTCTAGTAGAGAGCGACCTTTTATAAATCTTATCGAGTAAATCAGTTGTGTTACAATTCGTTGGCACGAAGTCTGGCGGAGTAGTTCACCTTTAACTGGCCATTTTTGCGAAGTTCGGTTTTTACATCTTGAACGATTCCCATGGTTACGTCGCGGTCACCTCTAAGAGAAGCGAACATTAATGGACGTAAAGCTTCGAGGACTTTCTCCCTTTCTTTTTCTAAGAAAAGTGGAATGTCTCCAATTTCTGCAAATTGGTCGTTCAGTTGTAGCCTAGGAGCATTACCAGCAACATTCTGATATTTTTCTTTAGGCTTACCGATATATAAATAGCTGACTAGCGATTTTTTCTCTAGTTTAACTAATTCCGTAGCTTCAGGTACCACAACATCAACCTTTAAGTCTGCGTCTTTCATTACAGTAACAACCATAAAGAAGAAGAGTAGAATAAAGATAATGTCAGGCAAGGAAGCGGTGGAAATAGCAGGTACCGATTTTCCTCTTTTTTTCTTAAACTTTGACATAATAATATGTTTTAGGGCATCCGCCTAAAAAGGCAAATGGCTTAATCTTCTGCTCCGAATTCAGTCGGTTCTGCTTCGGAAATAACTAAAGGAATGTCGGCTCTAATGGCCTTTTTCTTATCGATGGTTAGCTGTTCATAAGTTTCTCCAAATCGACTTTGAGATTCATCTTCATAAATCTCTGAGTAAGCCGCTTTGAGCTCATTATAAACGGAAAGATAAACGCCGTAAGAAGTACCTCTATCATTTTTCAAAGAAATAATGGCTTTTTTCGGATTTTCCGACATATTTTCCAATTTCTTTGGGTTGATGATAAACTCCTTAGCATTATCCCTTAGCTCTTTTAGTTCCATAGGCTCACCACGAACAAGAAGCTCATCATGCTGATTCACCAGTACCGAATAAACATTACGAGTATTCAAAGTAAGCGTTTCAGGAGGCTCTTCTGACCAAGGTGGTAGGCGTACAGTAACCCCTTTATCGATATCGATGGTTGTTGTCACCAAGAAGAAAATCAAAAGTAGAAAAGCGATATCCGCCATTGAACTAGCATTGATTTCCGGTGCTTGTCGGTCTTTAGGCATATCGTAAAATTATTGAAAGAATGACCTAGCCTCGGACACAATCATTAAGATGACAGCACCAACAGCTAAAATAATGGATGTCGTAATTGCTCCTCCGATAAATTTGCCGATACCAGGGCTAAGAGCCTCCTTCTTCATAGCAGGCGTGATAGCATCAGAAGCCATAGAATAAGCAATGATAAAAATAAGAGCAATGATAGCTACAGAAACCAAACCTCGAATGGCTTGCTTAGGGTTTTGCAGACTATGGATCAATGGAAAGACCAAAGCCGCTATAGCTGCTAACGCTGTTAAGACATAAGCACCATACAACCCCAAGTCGAAAAAGCTAGTAGGGTAAAGCTCTTCGTTGGTCGGCGAATCTCCAAGCCCACTTACACCACTGAAAGCTCTTAGCACAAAGATGAGTGCTATCGCAGCACCCACTCCAAACGAAAGCGTTTGGCCGTGCTTCAATAGAAAATTATACATAAGTTAAGGCTTTTTGAATTATTTGACAATGTTGTTTTTGTTGATCATATCAACAAGTACGATAGAAGAATCTTCCATACGATTCACGATACCGTCAATCTTAGCAACGATATAGTTGTAGAATAATTGAAGAATAATCGCAGAAATCAGACCGAATACTGTAGTCAAAAGGGCTACTTTAATACCACCCGCTACAACAGAAGGGCTAATATCACCTGCTGCCTCAATCTTATCAAAGGCTACGATCATACCAATTACTGTACCCATGAAACCTAACATCGGAGCAATAGCGATGAAAAGAGAAATCCAAACTAAACCACGCTCCAATAAACCCATTTGTACAGCACCGTTAGAAACGATAGCTTTCTCAATATTATCAATGCTTTCTCCTTGAGATGCACGATTAAGACCATCATAAAGAATGCTTGCGGTAGGTCCTTGAGTTGATTTACAAATTTCTTTAGCTCCTTCTAGATCTTTAGCTTCTAAAGCCGTGTTGATTTTGTCAAGAAGTTTGTCGGTGTTGGTTGTTGCAATATTTAAGGTAATAATACGCTCAATACAGAAAGCCAAACCCAAAATCAAACAAACCAAAACTAAGGACATAAATCTCCAGTCTCCTTGGATGAAATATTCTTTAAGAAGTTGATGTCCAGAGCTTGCGCCTGCATCGGCGGTAGCATCTTGCGCGAAGGCAGACACAGTGGTAAACAGCGAAATGCCAAAGATGAAAAGTGGCGCTAGTCGTTTTTTCATAACTGTCAAAATTTACTCGTTGTATTTGGTTAACGATAAAGGTTTAAAATCATCAATAGATGTAATAACTAATCCAAAGTATAAAAGGGATAGAAAAAACGAATAGAAATGTGTAGCTTTCAATATTCACAAATGGTTCATGGTAACCGCCACAAATGAATGATAGTATTGACTTTATATTTCTTTTCGCACTTCTATGGTTTAGTTATGTCATTTTAGCAACGTTGCATTTAATCGTTACTTTATAAATAGCGGAGAGTGAGGGATTCGAACCCTCGATACCCTTTTGGGGTATACACACTTTCCAGGCGTGCGCCTTCGACCACTCGGCCAACTCTCCAAAGAATGTATTTTCTTTCAAAAAAACACATTTTATAACAAGATTTGAAGTAGCATTTATTTATGAATTTCCTTAGAAGGAACTAAAAACTTCAAATCGGGGTTAAATTTACGGAATTACTTCGTTAAATAAACCGTTTTTCGCTTATTCATTCCAAGGAATTCAAATGCGAGACACAAAAATTGCAAATTAAAGTTACAATTCAAAATTTTTAAAAAGATTAAGCGATTTATTTTGGTCTAGATGGCATCTAAATGACGTTTTAGACCGAATATTCGTCTTTTATGGGTTATTTCTTTTTAAATAGACGAGTCCGCTAAGATTTATCAGCTTGACTATGACCAAACAAGTCTAAGGCATTTTGGGTAGTTACTTTTGCAACTTCCTCCAATTCAATCTCCTTAACTTCTGCCAGCTTTTTAGCTACATACATCATGTAGCTACTTTCATTGCGTTTTCCTCTTTTAGGTACAGGCGCCAAGTAAGGCGCATCCGTTTCTAAAACTAGATGCTCAAGCGCTATTTCTTTAAGAACTTGATCCAATCCAGCTTTTTTGTAGGTCAATACCCCTCCTATCCCCATTAAAAACCCAAGGTCTATAATCTGTTTGGCTTCTGTCACACTTCCTCCAAAACAATGGAAAATACCCCGCAATCGATGATCCTTTTCCTCCTTAACGATTTCCAAAATCTCCGAAGTTGCATCTCTAGCATGAATGACAATGGGTACGTCAAGGTCTTTTGCCCAGTTAATTTGGGTACGAAAAGCCTCCTTTTGTTCCTTGAGCAAGGTTTTATCCCAATACAAATCAATGCCAATCTCTCCTACTGCACAAAAGGCTCGTTTGCCTAACCAATCTTCTACAATTTTTAATTCTTCCTTGTAATTTTCCTTTACGGAACAAGGATGTAGCCCCATCATGGCAAAACAACGTTCGGGGTGTTTCGCTTCTAGCTCCAGCATTCCCTTGATAGATGAACTATCAATGTTGGGCAAATAAAACCGCTGAACGCCCTCATCTACAGCACGTTGAAGCATAGCTTCTCTGTCACTATTAAATTGTTTGGCGTATAAATGAGCGTGGGTATCTACAAATTCCATTAAAAAAGGATTTAAAGAACGCAAAGTTAAACATTCCTAGCAAAATTTTCATTTTTATTTAAATCCATCTGGAATATTCCTTTCGGTGCTCACCTGTAAAACTCATAAATCGTTGTAATAAGAAGTCAAAATGTGTGTTAAAGATGTGGCCTTCGGTAGAATTTTGGCGCGTAGTCGTAATCTATGACGTCGAGTACCAAAAAATGAGCAAAGACACGGATACACCTCAGTTTAGCTTAGCAGTAAACGAGTTTATGAAAAATTCAGGAGTTAATCCTCTGAAAAAACAGCTCGAAATATCTTCATTTCGTTATCTAAAGTACGCTAATTTTTATGGATTAGTATAGGCCATTGTGTGAAAGACTTATTTTTTTGTGCGAAATCGTTATGGTACTGCGTAAAGGTATTGGGGGGAAATAAATATTCTGGTGTCCAAAAGACTAAGCAATTTTCGACGCTTCGCTTGAATTTCCGATAGCTATCGGAAATTTGACAAAGGACAAAAGACATAGGACTTTTTTTGTTCCAAAAAAATATCGTGAAATTTTAAATCTTACGACTACGAAAGATGTGCAATTTTCTTTTTCAGCCATTTCGGTTCGGCGACCAATCCTTTAAAACTTTCTAGTTTTTCTAGAAGAAAAGGTTTAGTGTGGCCTTCATAACGATAATTGACAATTAAGACCAATACATCATAGAAATTCTGATAGCTATTTCTATAATCAATTCCCAGTCTACGGCGTTCATAGGCATTATTTAGATATTTTGTGAATGCTTCTCCTTTATTTAAAATATAACCAATGTCACCTACTTCATAACTCGCTTTAAACATAAAGAGATAACGGTCGATTAAATGTTTGGGTTTATCACGTAGTTTTATCCTTTCTGCATGAGTTAAAACCGCTTCGTAGTCTCCTTGCTCAAAAGTAATGTGACAAGTGGCTCTCGCTAAGATACTCTCCATTAAATTTTTATCCTCTATTCTGAGGTATTGTTTGTGACTTTCTTGAAAGGCTTCGGCTTGCTCTATTTCACCCAATTGAGTATAAACAAAAATAACGTTAAGATAATCTTCTGGACTAATCATATCGTATTCTGTAAACCAACCATTTTCAACTCCCAAGTGATTGAGTTCGTAATATTCTCCTAGGCGATTGGGATGATTGAGAATGGATAGACCATGAAGAAGATAAAAAAATAGAAGTCCTTGATTGGATCGAAGCTTAGTCCTATTTGCTAAAAAGTAACTTTTAAATTGCTTATAGTTTTTTAAAGATTTATTTTGCAAAAACCGTAAAGCATAAACAAATACTTGAATAATCGGTTCTTCTCCCTCTTTAATAAAATTTAGACCATTGACTTGGCCTTTGTAGGTTTCATTTTCTAGGAGTTCTCCTACCACTTGCCCTCCAGTAATTGTTTGACAAAATGATTTTAAACTATTCAACTTATAAAAACTAAAGAGATTAGTTTGAGCCAGTTCTAAGACATTGTGGTATCGTTCCTTGTCTTGAGCGTTAGGGTGAAAGGCTATGGCTTGATAAGCATAATGCAACACCAAGAATTGCTCCGCTTCCGGCATCGTTAAGGAAGCTTTTGTACATTTACTGA